>CAYPNZ010000308.1:0-4232 GCA_964411845.1 uncultured Anaerolineaceae bacterium | reverse complement strand
TTTCAGGTTTTCCCCCATCCCCCCTGTGTCCCCCCTTCCCGCCGGGAAGGGGGGAGTGAGAGAGAGCGAGGGGGACTTCGTCCCCCTCGCTCACCCCCTTTTGTTCCCCCTCCCCCAATTTGGGGGAGGGGGTTAGGGGGAGGGGGTAAAATCGCCATTTCAAACCATCAAATTTTGTCAAATTTTAAAGTGCGTAAGGTGAGTGAATAGTTACTTTTGTGTTTCATATCTTACGATAATTTCACCCGCCGCAAAAACTGGGCGTTGATGGCAACAATCACCGTGCTGAGCGACATCAGCAGTGCGCCCACCGCCGGCGAAAGCGAAATGCCCAGCGACGGTTCGAGCACGCCTGCCGCCAGCGGCAGGGCAATCAGGTTGTAACCGGTTGCCCATATCAGGTTTTCTTTCATTTTTCGGTAGCCGGCGTGGCTCAATTCGATAATGCCCACCACATCGAGCGGGTTGCTTCTGACCAAAATGATGCCCGCCGATTCGATGGCAACATCGGTGCCGCCGCCGATGGCAATGCCAATATCGGCGCGGGTCAGCGCGGGCGCATCGTTCACGCCGTCGCCCACCATGGCGACTTTTTTGCCCTGCGCCTGCAATTCCGCCACTTTTTGGTCTTTGTCTTCCGGCAAAACTTCGGCAAAAAAGGTATCAATGCCCAGTTCTGCCGCCACCGATTTTGCCACCGCGCGGCTGTCGCCGGTGAGCATTGCCACTTCCACGCCCAATTTGTGCAGGCGGTCAACCACGGTTCGGCTTTCCGGGCGAATGACATCTGCCAGCGCGAAGGCGGCGGCGACGGTGTCGTCCGCCACCAAATAAATGACCGACTGCCCGCGGGCATCGGCTTGGGTGGCAAAGGCTGCCACCGCCCCGACGGGTCGCAGTGCCAACATTTCCAGCAGACGGGGACCGCCCACATACGTGACGCGCCCGCCGCTGAGCGCTTTTACCCCGCGCCCTTTGATGGCTTCAAATTGACTGACGGCGGGCAGTGAAAGATTTTTCTCTGCTGCCGCCTGCCGGATACCGCGAGCGATGATGTGTTCGGAATCGCCTTCCAGTGCGGCAGCCAGTGCCAGTGCGTCATCTTCCGACCAGCCGTCGGCGGTGGCAATGCCCACCACGCCTTGTTCACCTTTGGTCAACGTGCCGGTTTTGTCGAAAATGACCACATCCACATTGCGGGCTTCTTCCAGCGCCAAACGGTCACGAACCAGAATGCCGTTTTGCGCCGCTTTCGAGGTGCTGATGGCGACTACCAGCGGAATTGCCAGCCCGAGCGCGTGGGGACAGGCGATGACCAGCACGGTTACCACCCGTTTCAGCACTTCCACATCGAAACCGTCGGCAATGCCCCACAGCACGGCGGTGAGCACCGCCACGGTTACTGCCAGATAGAAGAGCCATCCGGCGGCTTTGTCGGCGAGTAACTGCGTGCGCGATTTGCTTTGTTGAGCCTGTTCCACCAGCCGCATAATGCCCGACAGCGCGGTTTGGTCGCCCACGGCAGAAACGCGAACGCGCAAACTGCCGTCGCCGTTGGTGGTGCCGGCAATCACTTTTTCGCCGACCGTCTTTTTCACCGGCATTGATTCGCCGGTAATCATCGCTTCGTTTACCGCCGATTGCCCGTCCACTATTTCACCGTCGGCGGGGATGGTGGCGCCGGGGCGAACCAGCACCAGGTCTCCCACCTTCAATTGCGTCACCGAAACTTCCTCGGTGGAGCCGTCGGAGTTCAACCGTTCCGCCGTGTCGGGCATCAGTTTTGCCAACTCGTTCAATGCGCCCGATGCCTGTCGCACACTGCGCATTTCCAGCCAGTGTCCCAGCAGCATCACGTCAATCAGCGTAACCAGTTCCCAAAAAAAGCCGATACCGAGTTCGACAAAAATGGTGGCGATACTGTAAATGAATGCCACGCTGATTGCCAGCGAGATGAGGGTCATCATACCCGGTTGACGATTTTTGATTTCCGGAACCGCCATTTTCAGGAAAGGCATACCGCCGTAAAAGAAGACGATGATGGCGAAAATGGGGGTTATCCATTGACTGCCGGCAAAAGTCGGGGCGGTAAAGTTAAGCCACCCCTGAATGGTGGGGCTGTATATCAGCACCGGAATTGAAATGAGCAGTGAAACCCAAAACCGATTGCGGAACATAATTTCGTGACCGGTGTGGTCGGTGTGGGCGTGTCCATCGTGCCCACCGTGCCCGCCGGAATGGTCTCCGCCGTGCTGATGCCGGCTGTGCTCGGGCGGGTGTTGTGCCGAAGTGTGTTCGGCGTGGTTGTGGTTGTGTTTTTTTGCGTGTTCCATAATTTACCTTCCTGCGAGTTTACTCGCCGATTGTGCCCCGCTGGGCGTTGCGCTGTTGGGGCGTCCACCACTGTTTGATATAGGTGATAACTGCGGTGACTTCTTCATTGCTGAAATTTGCGCCCACGGGCGGCATTTGCTGTCCGCCGGTGCGAATGAGTCCGATAATTTGGGTATCGGCATGATGCCATGCGTGTTCGGTGCTGTCCAACGCGGGGGCATCAAGTTGAATGTGTCCTTGCCCTTGTTCGCCGTGGCAAGCGGCACAATTTGTTTGATAGACGACTTCGCCAAGTTGCAAAGTTTGTTCGATGGTGGCGGTTGTTTGCGGCTGGCGATTGCCGGCTAGCAGCAGCGCGCCGCCGCCGATGAAAACAATGGCGGCAGCGATGATAACCGGCAGCAGTCGGTTCGATTTGGATGGTTGTTTTCTTTTGCGGGCAGTTTTTCTGCGAGTCATCTTTCCCTCCGAGTGATAATTCGGTTGCAACTAATAACAGTATAACGGGACAATATAACGGCAATTTAGCGGTTGTATGAAGATTGTGTAAAGATTTGGTGCATAAAAAACCGGCTTCTCGCGGGATGAGAAGCCGGTTAACTTTATGCTCAGCCTTGGGGGAAACCCTATCTTTTATTCGTCAGGGTTGTAAGGCATCATCCCGTTCGGGATGAAATTGAGGTCGACACCGGGGGTTACATAGTGTGCCAACTCCGGATGGGGTCCACCGTCAAAATTAAAACTGCTTCGGGCGGTATGTTTGAGCCAGACAACTTTGGTGGGATGTTTTTTGCCGGTGGCAACATTGACCAGCTCGTGGTAATGCACATACCCTCTATTGGCGTATGCTACTGCTTTTTCAGGTGTCCACGTATCGATAATGGCATTGACTTTGAATAACAACGCGCCGTCACCGGCATCGGATGACCACCACGAGGGTGCGCCGAAGGGTCCGGTGTTTACGTGTTTTCCAATCAACCGGTCGGGACCGGTTTGAATCCAGGAATGTCCCGGAATGTCTGTTGCTCCGTTTGCTCCGTCAGGTGGACCTTCCATAAAATAATCTACGCCATCAACAACGATGACCGGCGCGTGCACGAACCCTTTTGCACCGACCGGCACGATAATCAACGCTGCCAAAGCGACCATTGCCAACAAAATTACTACATTTCTTTTCGACCATACTCTTAAATTCAACATATTCTCCTTTCGTAACCAAAAAAATCAGAAAACGTGGGATTGTTACCCGCGCTGAGCATCGAATCTATTGCAAGTGATGTATGTTGTTACAAATAAGATAGTATCAATTACTGTAATGCAAGAATATGACAAGAGTATGACGTTTGTGTGAAGATTTGATGAAGAACCGGGGGCATCATTCCATATTGAAAACGAACGTCCATAAATAAGCCGCCAATTGTGCCGATTGCTCGCGCGTGAAAATGGTGCCGAAACCGGGCATACCGGTTCCCATACCGCCGCGCCGAATTTTGCCGTATAGAATATCGCTGCTTGCGCCGAGCATATTTTCCGTATCGGTGAATGCTGCGGGAGCGTCGCCCGTAAAGCCGGATTCCGCCAAAATTGTTGCGCCGATGCCATCACCATTGCCGGTAACCCCATGGCACGCCGCACAATTTTTGTTGTACAGGGTTGCCATCGCATCACGTTGGGCGCGTGAAATGTCTGCCAGCCATAGCGCCGCTATCATATCCCAAGAATCGGTATCGTTAAACGCGCCGAGCAGTGCCCGAGCCGTTGCCGGGCTGTGTGATTGTCGCCACTCTGCCAAAAATAGTTTACCGGGCAGTGCGGAACGATTTTCTGCCAGTAATGTTTTGCCTCGTGCCGCCGATGGCTTTTCGGTGAAGACGGCATCGGCGGGGTGGAGGGCATCA
>CAYPNZ010000307.1:0-4240 GCA_964411845.1 uncultured Anaerolineaceae bacterium | reverse complement strand
AACATTCGCTGTAGCCGCACATGTGGCATTTTTTGCACCCTTCGATATTCATCAGGGTGGCGTTGCCGCAGGTGGGGCACAAATCGCCGTGCGGGTTGACGGGTAATTCCATTTGCAGCCCGAGCGGGTCATCATCATCTTCTTCTTCCGGCAAGCCGGGCAAATCTGCCTGCGCGTTAAAACCGATGTGTTCTGCCAGCGCCTGTGCCACTGCGTCGGGCAGGCTCATCACGCGGGCTTTGCCGAATCCGTGCGGGCGTCCGCTGCCGATGCCGCGCAACTGGGCAATAATATCTTGCACGCGCTCGTAGGCGCTCAACGGGCTGGGCATGCGTAAAATCAGGCTGATGAGCCGCCCCAGTCCTTCCGCATCCGCCGCAACATCCGACCCGACTTTTGCCACGTTGATGAATACCTCAAACGGTTCTTGTTTGCCGCCGCCGTTGTAATTTACGGTAATATACGCGGTGCCGATGGGGGTAACTTTGCGGTAGGTGTTGCCGTGCAAAATGGTGGGGCGCACCCGCGGTTTGATGTTGACGGCGGGGTCGGGCTTTTCTTCCGATTTTTCGGTTTTGGCTTTGAGCACCTGCTCGTCGCGCGAGCCGTCGCGGTAGATGGTGCCCCCTTTGGTGCCGAGGTCGTACATCAATTCGTACAGTTCGCGGGTTTGTTCAATGGTGTAATTGTTGGGGGCGTTGCAGGTTTTCGAGATGCTGGAATCAACCCATTTTTGGATGGCGGCTTGCACGCGGACGTGTTCTTCCGGCGTTAAATCCATGGCAGTGACAAAATAGTCGGGCAGGGGTTCATCGGGGTGGGCGGATTTCCATTCGTCATACACATCCACCCGCTCGATGTTGGTGCCCATGCGCCCCATACGTTCCCATTCCCAAAAATAGTACGGTTCGATGCCGGTGGAAGTACCGACCATTGTGCCGGTGGTGCCGGTGGGGGCTTGCGTCAGCAGGGTAACGTTGCGGATGCCCTTTTCGCGGATGGCTTGCCGCACTTTTTCGGGCATGTGCTGCATAAAACCGCTTTGCAGGTATTTTTCGGCGTCAAATTTGGGGAAGGCACCTTTTTCGGCGGCATAATCGGCGCTGGCAAGATAGGCTTCGCTGGCGATGAAGTTGTACAATTGGTCAATAAAATCTTCGGCTTCCGGGCTGCCGTAGCGCAATTTCAGGCGGATGAGCATTTCCGCCAGCCCCATTGTGCCCAAGCCCACGCGCCGTTCCGAAAGTTGCTGGCGGGCGTTTTCCTCGAAGAAATAGGGTGTGTTGTCAATGACATCATCCAAAAAACGGACGGCATAGCGCACGGTTTTGCCCAAGTTTTTCCAATCGACCGCCCCGTCGCGCACAAAACGAGACAGGTTGACCGCGCCCAGATTGCATACGCCCCATTCGGGCAAACCTTGTTCGCCGCAGGGGTTGGTGCAACTGATGGTTGAGTAGTACCATGAGTTGCTCATTTTGTTATAGCGGTCAATAAAGAATACGCCCGGTTCGGCGCTTGCCCACGCGCTTTCGATGATGGTATGCCAAATTTCGCGGGCTTTGACGGTTTTATGCACGATGACCGGTTTACCGGCGGCGCGCCAGTCGTTCAAATTGCCGCGCCACATGTCGTTGTAATCGGGGTCGGTGGTATCGGGGAAGACAAGTTCCCAGTCGCCATCGGTTTTTACGGCGGACATAAACGCATCGCTGATAGCCACGCTGATATTGGCGTTGGTAATTTTGCCCATATCGCGTTTGCTGGTGATGAAATCGAGAATGTCGGGATGCCAATCGTTCAGAATGAGCATCAGTGCGCCGCGCCGGCTGCCGCCTTGTTCGATGAGTCCGGTGACGAAACTGTACAGCGCGCCCCACGATACCGAGCCGCTCGACCGTCCATTTACGCCTTTGACGTAAGCGTGTCGCGGGCGCAGCGATGACAGATTGATGCCCACCCCGCCGCCGCGGGACATAATTTCGGTCATGTGCGACAGGGTTTGCATAATGCCGCCGCGGCTGTCGTGCGGTGAAGGGATGACGTAACAGTTGTAATAGGTTAGGTTTTGGTCGGTGCCGGCGCCGGTGAGAATTCGCCCGCCGGGCACGAATTTCCAATCTTCCAATAGCCACCGGAAGTTCTTTTCCCATTTTTTGCGCTGTGCCGGGGCTTCTTCTTCGGCAATGCCGCGCGCCACGCGCGCAATCAGTTGGGCGGGGTCGGTTTCCAACGGTTTGTCAATATGTTCCACGGCTTGGGTTATTTCGCTGCCGTCCTTTAATTTTAAGGTTACTTCGGTGTCGTTCAACGCGGTTACCGTGCCGATTTCTCGCTGTCCGGTTTGCAGGTTGGTGCACACCACAGCCGTATCGCCGATTGCCAGCGTTTCTTTTTTGGCATCTTTCAGCGCGTAACGG
Organism: uncultured Anaerolineaceae bacterium; assembly: GCA_964411845.1. Classification (GTDB taxonomy): domain Bacteria; phylum Chloroflexota; class Anaerolineae; order 4572-78; family 4572-78; genus JANTHQ01. The sequence continues at coordinate 1,820 of CAYPNZ010000307.1, read as the reverse complement.
TCGAGAAAAATCTTCTCTCCCAGTGGTTTCAGGTAGTTTTTTTGTGTTTTGGCGATCATCGGGTGACCCTCCTAACTTGGTTCACAAGTTTATTCTTTATCCAGTGGCAATGGAATTTGATTTTTCTGCGCCTCTTCGCGGCGTTTCTGTTCCATCAGGTGTTCGATTTCTTCTGCAATATTGCTGACATCTTCAAAGCGGCGGTATACCGAAGCGTAACGCACGTATGCCACTTCATCAATTTTTTGCAGGTGCTGCATAACCAATCTACCCACGGCAAGGCTTTGAATTTCGCCTTTGCCCATTGTGTACAATTCGGCTTCGATGTCGCGGGCGGCGTTTTCCAGTTTTTCGGCGGAAACGGGGCGCTTGGAACAGGCAATCCGCATACTTTTGATGAGTTTATCGCGGTCAAATTCTTCTCGCCGACTGTCGCGTTTAACGATGAGCAGGTTTATGCCGGCGACTCGCTCATAGGTGGTAAACCGTTGATGACAATCATTGCACTCGCGCCGGCGACGGATGCCGTCCGGCACTTCGCGGGTGTCAATCACTCGGCTATTGTTGCTATGGCAATAGGGGCATTTCATTTGCGCACCAACTCCTTCTCAATGCGGAATTTTAGTTTACATAAAATCCCGAAAATGAGCATTAAAAAACCACTATATGTTGTGGTTAACCAAAAGTGGACACCGTATATTGTGGATTTACAGAGGTAATTATACACGATTTTTTCGGTTTGAGCAAGTGTTTTTTCAACTTGTTACCTTAAAAAAATACCCCGCCCAAATTTGGCGGGGTACAAGCGGTTTACAAATGGTGATGGTGTATAGTGGTGGTCGTTACAAATTTGTAACGCGGTGATATTCAAGTTACCGAAAATTTAGCGCGAACCGCGGCGCAGGAAGGTTGGCACGTCCAAATCGTCTTGGTCGAAATTGCGGTTCAGCGTCGGGAAGTCAATGGTTTTCTTTGGCTGCCCGGCAACGGTGGGCGGCTCTTTGACGGCAGCGACGGCATCGAACCCGGTGGCAATGACGGTAATGCGCAGGTCGTCTTCCATCGTTTCGTCCACCACTGCCCCGAAGATGATGTTGGCATCGGGGTGCGCTTTTGAGCGGATGATTTCGGCGGCTTCGTTCACCTCGAACAGGCTGAGGTTGCTGCCACCGGTTACGTTGAACAGAATGGCTTTTGCGCCGTCAATGCTCACATCCAGCAGGGCAGAGGTTACGGCGGAGTTGGCGGCATCGGTGGCGCGCGTTTCGCCGGCTGCCAGCCCCATTGCCATCAGTGCCGTGCCGCCGCCGCTCATCACCGAGCGCACATCGGCAAAATCGAGGTTAATCAAGCCGGGCACAGTAATCAATTCGGAAATGCCCTGAATGCCCTGCCGCAGCACGTCATCGGCAACCAAAAAGGCTTCGGTCATGCTGGTGCGTTTGTCAACGATGCTCAACAGGCGGTCGTTGGGAATGGTGATGAGGGTGTCAACTTTTTCTTTGAAAACTTCAACGCCGTCGTCGGCGGTGTTGCGGCGATTGCGCCCTTCAAAGGTGAACGGTTTGGTTACCACGCCGATGGTCAGTGCGCCGAGTTCGTGCGCAATTTCGGCGATGACGGGTGCCGCGCCGGTGCCGGTGCCGCCGCCCATGCCACAGGTAACGAATACCATATCTGCGCCGGCGAGAATGTTTGCCAAATCTTCCGCCGACTCTTCGGCGGCTTTTTGCCCGACTTCCGGGTTGCCGCCTGCGCCCAGCCCGCGTGTAATTTTATCGCCGATGCGAATGCGTTGCGGCGCGTTGCTGGTGAGCAGG
>CAYPNZ010000306.1:0-4268 GCA_964411845.1 uncultured Anaerolineaceae bacterium | reverse complement strand
CTATGAGTGCTCAAATTTCAGTTTCATTGTAAAGGTACTCTGTTAGATTTACACTAGAATCATATTAAAAGAATGATAGCACTCTATGCCGACCGGTTTTGAATTGCGCGCCGATACCAGTATAATGGAAAAAGACTATTATTGGGTTGGTTTTATGTCGCACACAACTTCATTTGAAATCACCACCCGCAGCGAAACCGAAACCCGCCGCTTGGGCGCGTTGCTGGGCACACTGGCACAGCCCGCAGAAGTCATCGCGCTGACGGGCGACTTGGGCGCAGGCAAAACCCGCTTCGCGCAGGGGTTCGGGCAGGGGTTGGGCGTACCCGCCGATGAAGTCATCAACAGCCCCACCTTCACCCTCATCAACCAATATCAGGGGCGATTAACCTGCTACCACATCGACCTTTACCGCCTGACCACCGCCGCCGAAGCCGAAACGCTGGGGCTGGATGATATTTTTTACGCCGACGGGGTGTGTTTGGTAGAGTGGGCAGACCGCATCCCCGCCGAATTGCCCGCCGACCGGGTGGAAATCGAACTGCACCACCGCGGCGAAACCGAACGAAAAATCACCGTGCGCGCTATCGGTAATCAATTTGGCGCGCAGGTAAAACAATTGCAAACATTATGGATACAGGAGCAAGTTATGAACAATCCCATCCGCAAATTAGATGCAGTCCCCGTCAACCCGGTGGAATCTGCCGAAAAAACATCCATCCAAGTGCTCATCAGCCCCGATGAAGCCCCCAATTTTGCCATGCGCCGCTTCATTATGGAACCGGGCGGCGGCATGCCCAAACACACAAACGCCGTCGAGCACGAACAATTTGTGCTGCGCGGACGCGCTCGGGTTGGCATCGGCGATGATGTATTTGAAGTAACGGCAAACACCGCGCTGTTCATTCCCGCCGGCACACCGCATTGGTATCAAGTGCTGGGCGATGAACCCTACGAATTTTTGTGTTTGGTGCCCAAAAAACCGGATGAGGTGACCATTCTGGAATGATTATCGCCATTGATACCGCCACCGAATTTGCCGGACTGGCGCTTCTTTCCGCCGAAAAACTGCTGGCGGAAGAAATTTGGCACGCCGGTCGAAACCACACCGTCGAATTTGCCCCCCGACTGGAACACCTGCTGCAACGTGCCGCCATCACCCCCGCCCAACTGACGGGTATTGCGGTGTGTGTGGGACCCGGCAGTTACACCGGCGTGCGCATCGGCGTGGCGCTGGCAAAAGGGCTGTCGCTGCCGCACAACCTGCCGGTCATCGGCATTTCCGCGCCGGAAATTACCGCCCAGCCATACAAAACCCGTTCGCTGCCCGTGCAAACAATCGTCCGCGCCGGACGAAAACGCATCATCACCAGCCGTTTCGGTTGGGTGGACGGCATTTGGCGCGAAACCGCTGCCGCACGCATCACCACCGTGGCGGAACTGGCGGCATCGCTTGCCGAACCGGTGCTGGCAGTCGGCGAATATTCCGCCGCCGAAGCGGAAATCCTGTTACGCGAAAGTAACGGGCTGGCACAGGTGGTCGGTGCGGGCGAACGCACCCGCCGCCCCGGCGTGTTGGCGGCGCTCGGCGCGGAAAAACTCGCCGCGGGGGCAACAGGCACACTCGGCGAACTTGTGCCGCTTTATATGAAAAAACCGGGTGAATAACCCCGCAACCTGAAACCTCGAACATTGAACATTGAACCCGAAACCTTAAACCCGAAACTCAACATCAGACCGATGACCGCCGCCGATTTGCCGCAAGTGATGGCAATCGAGCGGGCATCATACGCCACCCCGTGGGAAGAAGCGGCATACCGGCAAGCGGTCAACAGCGAAAACGCCTTTTTGGATGTGGTCGTTTTTCGGGGAAAAATTGTGGGGTACAGCGGCATATGGCATTTTGTGGACGAAGTCCATCTGGGAACCATCGTCAGCCATCCGGCGGCACGGGGCAAAGGCATCGGCGAATTGCTGCTGGTAAACGTCATCGCCCGCGCCACCGATTTAAACGCGGCACACGTCACGCTGGAAGTTCGACCGTCGAACCACCCGGCGCGCGCATTATATGAAAAATATCACTTTGCGGAGGTCGGCTATCGAAAAAACTATTACCGAGATAAAGAAGACGCTTTATTGATGACCAGCCCGCCGTTGCGCGACGCGGCATTTCAAGCCCTGTTACGCGCCCATTTAAAAGCATTGCAAGCGCGGTTGGCATCGTTTACCATGAACTGAAACGCCGCACAGCGCCCGCGAACATCGGAGAAACGGAGAGTCCGCTCGCCGTTTGTCCAATGTTCGCGCCAGCCGTGCCGGCAGATAAAAGGAGAAAATTTGTGGATACCCCGCTAAAAATCATTCCCCTGGGCGGTCTGGGGGAAGTCGGAAAAAATATGAACCTGCTGGAATATGACGGGCAAGCCATTATGATTGACTGCGGGCTGATGTTTCCCGGCAGCGATATGCCCGGCATCAATTTGGTCATCCCCGATATAACCTTTCTGGAAGAAAACCCGGGGCTGCTGAAAGCCATTTTCATCACCCACGGACACGAAGACCATATCGGCGCCATACCGTTCGTCATTCGCAAACTGAACGTGCCCATTTACGCCACCGAACTGACCGGCGCATTCATCAAAAACAAATTGAAACGCACGCCGGGGCTGTCGCCCAAAGATATAGATTTAATCACCATTACCGATGGCGACGCCATCACTGTGGGACCTTTTACGCTGGAACCGTTCCGCGTCAGCCATTCCATCCCCGACGCGGTGGGGTTCATCATCCATACCCCGCTCGGCACGGTGGTTCACACCGGCGAATACAAATTCGACAGCCAGCCGTACAGCGGCATTACCATTGACGAAGACCGTTTGCGCGCGCTGGGCGATGCGGGCGTGCTGGCGTTAATGTCCGACAGCACCAACGCCGAGCGGCTCGGGTTTACCGCTTCCGAACAAACCGTCACCCAAAATCTGGAAGAAATCTTCCAAAGCACCCAAAGCCGCATCATCGTTTCTACCTTTGCCTCGAACATCTACCGCATCCAAATGGTTGCCGATTTGGCGATGAAACACAATCGCAAAGTGGTTTTTGTGGGACGCAGCATTGTTGACAACACCCGCATTGCGCGCGATTTGGGCTATCTCAACATCCCCGATGACATCATCGTCCCCGCCGACCGCGTGAACAAACTGCCAAACTCGCAAGTGACCATCATTTGCACCGGCACGCAGGGCGAGCGCAACAGCGCGCTGGTGCGTATGGCAAACGGCGAACACAACACGGTGGACATCATGCGCGGCGACACCGTCATCATTTCTGCCACCACCATCCCCGGCAATGAAGAACTGGTCAACCGCACGCTCGACAACCTTTTCCGGCAGGGGGCAAACGTCATCTACCAAGCCATCAAACCGGTGCACGTTTCCGGTCACGCCAGCCGAGAGGGGCAAAAGAAAATGCTGTCACTCATTCGCCCCAAATTTTTCATCCCCATTCAGGGCGAATACCGCATGCTGGTACTGCATGCCCAACTGGCGGATGAGATTGAACAGCCGCCGCAAAAAACCATCGTGGTGGAAAACGGGCAGGTTATCAGCATCGTGCCGGAAGACGCTTTTACCGTGGAAACCGTGCCCGCCGGACACGTTTTTGTGGACGGGTTGGGCGTCGGCGATATTGGCAGCGTGGTTCTGCGCGACCGCCACAACCTTTCCCGCGACGGATTCGTCACCTGCGTGATTGCCATTGATGAAGACACCGGCGAGTTGGTGGACGGACCCGATTTGGTTTCGCGCGGATTTGTGTATGTCAAAGACAACGAAGGCATGTTGGACGAAGCGGCGGACATTGTGGTAGAATTGCTGAAATCATTCGGGGTTAATGCTCACCCCGATACCATCAGCGAAGCCATCCACGAAAAACTATCGGCGTTTTTCTACCGCCAAACCCATCGCCGCCCGATGATTTTCCCCGTGGTACTGGAAGTGTAGCCGGGCGTGAAACGTGATGCGTGATGCGTATTGCGTAAAACGTATTACGTAAATTTGGACTTGCAACCCTGCAACCCTGCAACCCTGCAACTTTGGACTTGAAACGTGATGCGTGATGCGTATTGCGTAAAACGTATTACGTAAATTTTGTAACCCTGAAACCTTGAACCTTGAACGCTAAACTTTGGACTTTGGACTTTGGACTTGCAACCCTGAAACCCTGCAACCTTGCAACCTTGAACCTTGAACTCCCAACCCTGCAACCCTGCA
>CAYPNZ010000305.1:0-4273 GCA_964411845.1 uncultured Anaerolineaceae bacterium | reverse complement strand
CACCATTAAAGCCGCGGTTATCGCCCGGCTGGGCACACACCGGTATGACGATTTACTCGATGCCATCATTCCAGTGGTGCTCAAACGGATGAACAATGTATAGCGAAAAGCAAATTGCGGACGGTAATTCCCCTTGCCGGCATCCGGTTTCTTTCGCCCGTGCCGTCCGTTTCTCACGCATCACGCTTCACACATCACGCATCACACTTCGCGTTTCACTATTTTTATGCCCCGACAAAAATTAACCCCCAAAGAGCGTGCCATTGTCGTCAGTGCCGCTCTGCTCATCGCCGGGTACTGGCTGCATTCCGCGAAATTTCTTTTTTTTGCGGTGATTGTCGCCACGGTTTATGTGATAGCGTGGCAATGGCAAAAATTTGCGCTGCGAAACCTAACCGTTACCCGCCGGTTTTCCGAAACCCGCGCGTTTGTGGGCGAAACCATCACCGTCAGCACCGTTTTTACCAACCGCAAATGGCTGCCCGTGCCACGCCTGCGCGTGGATGATTTCGCTTCTGCCGAACTGGTTTTCGACGGGGTGAAACCGGAAATTTCGCACATTCCGGGGTTAATTTTCATCCGCCAATTTGTGGCGCTCAGTTGGTTTGAGCAAGTGACCCGGCGCTATCGCATCGAATGCCGCCAACGGGGTATGTATCGTTTTGCCCAATTGCGGCTCACCACCGGCGACCCCTTCGGCTTGTTCACCGTCACGGAAGACCGACTGCAAGAAAATCGCATCATCATTTACCCCGAAGTGAAACCGGTAACCGGCTTGGATTTTCCCACCAAAGCCCTGCTCGGCGAGCATATTTCGCGGCGGCGCATTTTTGAAGACCCCCTTTATATGCGTGGCGTGCGCCCGTATCAGCCTCAAGACGACCTGCGGCACGTCCACTGGAAAAATACCGCCCGCACCGATACCCTGCTGACCAAAGTATTCGACCCGTCTACCGCCCCGAACGTGATGTTGTTTGTCAATATTGCAACCTATGCGAAACATTGGGAAGGGGTGGATACCGCTCTGCTGGAACGTATCGTCAGCGTGGCGGCGAGTATGTGCGCTTATGCCGTCGAACACCGGCTGCTGGTGGGACTGTCCGCCAACGGCACCATTTTCCGTTCCGACCAGCCGTTGCGCGTGCTGCCCAGCCGCAGCCCACAGCAACTCACCCGCCTGCTGGAAGCGCTGGCAGGCATTAACGGCATTGCCAGCGGCAGTTTCGAGTCGTTTCTGCTGCGCGACAGCAATCGCCTGCCGTGGGGCGCCACGCTGGTGGTCATCACGGCGGTGGTGACGCCGGAATTGGAAGCGGTGTTACTGCGGCTTAAATCGGCGGGACGAAAATTGATGCTGCTGTCGCTGGCAGATGAACCGCCTCGATGGCTACGCGACATCCTCACCTTCCATATGCCGGGACGAACCGTGGCAGACAGTTACCATTTCACTCCGGTGACAACCATCCCCGAACCGGAGGTGATGCAGCCGTGAGCCTGCTTTTGGTGCCGCTCAATCCCAAACGGGGGACAATTTATGCGCTGTTAATGTTTGCCGAAGCCGGATGGCTGACCGCTCTATCACTGGCGCTGGTGCCGGTTGCCGCTTCCGGCAGCCATTGGTTTTTCGCCGTGACAATAGCGGTCGGGGTGGCAATATTGCTCGGTTGGCTGACCGATGCCTACCAAATACCGCTGGCTGCGGCGCGTAATTTCGGGCTGGTGCTGGCGGGGCTGGTGTGGCTTTTCCTGCTGAAAAACGCGCTGTATCCCGCGGTGCATCTGTGGCAAATCGGCTGGCTGGGGCAATTTTTTCACGATGCGGTAACTGCCGGCAATGCGCGCATCACCGCGGCGTGGCTCGGCGCGCTGGTGGGTTATATTTGGTGGCGCGGGCTGTTTTTGGGACACACGCCCCCCGAACTGCCCATTGCTCGCCCGACGATGACCATCGGCGCGACGGGGTTTGCCATTGCGCTGCTGCTGGGTAGTTTGCAACCGGCGCTCGCCCCGTCGCTGGGATTGGTTTTGCTCTTTGTTTGCTGTGTGTTACCGGCAGCCAGTTTAAGCCATACCCAAACCATTGCCGAAATACACGGCGATGCGGCAATGGGGCGCTGGCGCATCCGCCTGCTGAATGCCGCTGCCGCCACCGCCGCGGTGCTGATTGCGGCGATGGTGCTGGGCAGTATTTTTTCGCTGCCGGTGCTGGACAGAATAATGGGTGTGGTGGTGCTCGGCTTGGGGTATCTGTTAAAACCGCTGACCGCGATTTTCATCTGGCTGTTGATGAAATTGGGACCTCTATTGGAAGCCATCATCAACTGGCTGCGCACATTTACCACCGCGGGCGGCAGTGCTGCCATTGCCCCGACGCCGGCACCCGCCGCCACCCCCATTCCCATTGAAGTTTCACCGGCAACCCCGCAACCGGTGTGGTGGGCAAAATATACCATCTGGCTGTGGCGAGCCGCCGGTGCTGCCGTTGTGGCGTGGCTTTTTTACCGATTGACCGGCACATTGCGGCAGCGATACCGCCCGCGCGCGGCAGAAAACGGGCTTGCCACCGAAACCGCCTCTATCACCGCAGAAAAATCGGATGCGGACGGCTGGTTTTCGGCGGGCAAAAAACGGCTGGGGGAATGGATAAAACTGGTGCGGCAATTTGGCATCGGGCGGGAATTGCACGCCGCGGCAACCATTCGCCGCATTTATGCCGCGCTGATGGTATTGGCGGCGCAACGGGGGCTGCAACGCGCCGAAAGCCAAACGCCGTTGGAATTTCTGGCGGTAATGCAATCCGAATGGCAATCGCTGGCTGAACCGCTGGCGGTCATCACCAACGCTTATGTCAAAGTGCATTACGGGCAACTGCCGGAAGATACCGCGGGCGCAGACACGGTCAAACAAGCGTGGGAAACGGTGCTTTCGGCACTAGAAGACAAAACCGAATAGATTTTCAATTTGGATTTTCACGGGGCAAGAAAGTATAATAGTTTTCGGTGGTCAGCAGTCAACAGTCAGCGGTCAGCAGTCAGTGGTTGGTGGTCAGCAGTCAGTGGTCGGTGGTTAGCGGTCGGCGGTTAGCAGTCAGTGGTCAGCGGTCGGCGGTTAGCAGTCAGCAGTCGGTGGTCGGTGGTCGGTGGTCGGCGGTCAGCGGTCAGCAGTCAGTGGTCAGCAGTCAGTGGTTGGTGGTCGGCGGTTAGCAGTCAGCAGAAAACTGAACACCGAAAACCGAATACCGAAAACTGAAAACCAATAACCAAAAACTAAAAACCCAAACCATACAGGAGGTTCTTTCAATGGCAGAGAGGCTGGTTGTCATCGGCGGGGTTGCCGCCGGTATGAGTGCCGCATCAAAAGCGCGGCGAATGAAACGCGATATGGAAATTGTAGTCTACGAAAAATCGGGGTATGTCAGTTACGGCTCGTGCGGGTTTCCGTATTTCATCAAAGGCGAAATCCCCGACATTAACCGGGTTATCGTGCGCACGCCGGAACAATTTGCGCAAGCGGGCATCGAAGTTCACGTGCATCACGAAGTGCAAGCGGTCAATCCGGCAGACCACACCGTCACCGTGAAAAATCTGGACACCGGCGAAACTTTTACCGACCGGTGGGACAAGTTACTGCTCACCACCGGCGCGGTGGCAGTCAAACCGCCCATTCCGGGCATCGAACTGCCGGGGATATTCTCGCTGCGAACGGTGGAAGATGCGCTGGCGATAAAAAATTGGATTGCCGAAAAGCAGCCCAAACGCGGCGTGGTGGTCGGCGGCGGATATATCGGGCTGGAAATGACGGAAGCGCTGGCGGCAAACGGCATCGAAGTGGCGGTGTTTGAAATGCTGCCGCAAGTGATGCCCAATATGGATGCCGATATGGCGGAACACGTGCTGGCGGAACTGCAAAAGCAAAATGTCACCGTGCATTTGAACCACGCCGTTGAAAAATTTGAGGGGAACGGGGCAGTGAAAACCGTCATTTCCGGCGATGTGCGCGAAGCGGCGGATATTGTTATTTTCAGCGTGGGGGTGCGTTCAAACAATGTGCTGGCGGAAAGCGCGGGGGTGGTACTCGGTCCCACCGGCGCAATTGCCGTAGACGACCGGCAGCGCACCAATGTGCCCGGCATCTGGGCGGCGGGTGATGTGGCGGAAGCGCATCATCTGGTCACCGACAGCCCCGCATTCATTCCGCTGGGCACAACCGCCAATAAACAAGGGCGCGTGGCGGGCACGAACATCGCCGGGGGTGATGCCGCTTTTCCCGGTAT
>CAYPNZ010000304.1:0-4277 GCA_964411845.1 uncultured Anaerolineaceae bacterium | reverse complement strand
TCGGGCACACGGGCACGAATTTTGGGAAACACGTTTTGAGCAAACCAAACAATACCCTGCGCGTTGGGCAGCCAGTGCAGCCCCCCCAAAAACGTTACCCGTTTGACCCCCGGCTTCGGTTCAACGGGCGAAACCCGGGTGGGGTCGGCGCAAATGGGAATGGCAACGGGGGGCGGCAGTGGCGTACCGGAAATGGCAGATACCGCGTTATAATCTTCGCGCGTCACCCACACCAGCCGGTCGAATTTGGGGCAGGTTTCGGCTTCGTATCGCGCCATCACTTTCGATTCGCGCGCCAATATCATCTTTTTGACGGGATTCGTTTCGCCGTCCGCCATTCGCCCCGGAATGAGATAGACGGCGTTATGCTGGTCGAGAATCAAGCGCACATCGGGCGAAAATTCTTTCGCTTGCAGGGCATATTGCGCCATCCATAATTGGTCGGCGTGTACGGCATCGAAAGATTGTGCGGCGAGCAGTTCGCGCAGTTTGGCGGTCATTGCCGCAACCTCATCGCGCACAATCAAAAAAGGCTGCCCGGAAACGATACTTTTCAGCAAAAACCACCCGTCCCGCACCGCCGACCGCCGCATCGGCACGGTGTGCACCGCGTGACAAATTTCTGCCATCCGGGCAATATATTCCGGGCGGTCAGTGTCGCGCACAAACGTCAGCAGGGTCACTTCGTGCCGCCGAGAAAGGTATTCCAGCACATAATGACTGCGCATTTTCGGACCGGCATCGAGCGGATATGGCAAAACTTGGCTTAAATATAAAATACGCATATTTTTCTATCCGAAGACATACCGGTAATAGTGATGCACCCGCTTCGATTTTGCCATTTTCGACATCACCCACACGGGAAATTCCAGCGTTATCACAAAAATCAGCGGGAAAAGCACGATGGAAATGTTGAGCAATTGCGGCACGGTTAATTTTATCGCCAGCAGCAAAAATTCCAGTACGATTAAATTGGTCAAATACAACCCGTATGAATGTTTGCCGATTTTTTCCAGCTCGCGCACTGCCGGAATGGCACTGCGGCTGATGGTCGGCATCAGTAAAATGAACGCCAGCACGCTCATCGTGCGGATGAGCGGCAGCGGCAGGTCGGCAGATTGCGGTAAAAGGGTAAGCGCAAACAGTATCGCCGAGATTGCCGCCAACCCCCATTTGAATCGTTTGAGCCACGGCAAGATTTGTTTTGAGTTGAGGCTGTAAATCAATCCCAGTGGAAAATAGATGCCCCACACCGCCATTGTGCCGCCGATAACCGGCAGTTTCAAAATGCCCAACTGTGCCGGCACGGGCACACCGATTGCGCCCGGAAATTCCAGCCCCAGCAGCAACAATTGATAGACGAATATCCCCACCAGCATCACCGTGCCGAATCGTTTGGAATAGCGCACCAACAGCGGCGATACCACCATAAAAAAGAGTATCAACGGCACAAAATTGAAGGGATACCCGACCAGCAGATTTTTAACATATCCCAACGGCGAAAACGATTGGTTCAGCCGGAAGAAAATCACAATATAAAACAGCACCGACCACAGCAGATAGGGGTAAAACACGCGCAGTGCACTCGCCCGCACCACTTTCCACGACAGCGAACGCGGTTCGGTTTTTTTGGCGGCATACGAGAAGAAACAGCCGGAAATGAACAAAAAAACCGGCACGGCAAACATCGAGCCGACATCGTGCAGCACCATCAGCGTTTGGTACAGCCAGCCATCAACCACCGGGAAGCCCCACATTTGCTGGGCGCGCATTCCCATGGTGATGGAATGATTGAGCACCACCATCAGCATTGCCAGCCCGCGCAGCGCGGCAAATTGTCGGTGCATTATGCGTTTACCCCGTAATCGAAATCAAAAATGATGGGCGCGGTGCGAATATATTCGGTGGTGCGGTGTTTGCGGGTGAAATCGTTGAATGCCCGCTGCACCTGTTCTTCCGAAAGCCCCATCACCGCGGCAACCTGCGGCACGGGCACACCGTGTTCCTGCGCATACCACAGCACATCCATCACCTCAAAGGGCATACGGAAGAAAAATTCTTCCTGCGTTTGATGGGCGCTGTATGTATCGGAGGTGGGCGGGCGCGAGCGAATCTCATCCGGCACACCGAGATATTCCGCCAGTTGATACACCTGTGTTTTCAGCAGATGCCCAATCAGTTGAATGTCCACGCCGCTGTCGCCGTATTTTACCAAAAAGCCCTGTTGATGCTCGTTTTTATTTGAAGTGCCGATGACCGCGAAATTACGCGATTCGGCGTGATAGTACAGCATCGCCATGCGGGTGCGTTGTTTAAAATTGGATGCCGCCACAATTTGAAAATACTCGGCAAGCGGCAAGCGTTTGCTTTTTTCTTCGCCGTCGGGGGTGACAATTGCCAGCGAAAAGACGTTCAGGGTGTCGTCTTCCAGCACGTTTGCCGGCAGCACAATTTTCGCTTTATAGCCCGCGGCGGGGTCATATTCGGGAAAAACCCGTTTGATGGCGGCATCGCGGCGGGGGTAACAGCCGAATCCCTCCAGCGCGGGGGTGATATTTTCCAGCAAAACGGTTTCCACGCCCAATTGCGACGTGAGTTTTCGCGCCAGCATCTCGCTTTCCGATTCGGAATCTTTTTCAGGCATCATCACTGCCACCACCCGTTTGGGACCGAAAGCGCGCACACACAACGCCAGCACGGTAGAAGAATCCACGCCGCCGCTCACGCCGACCACTGCCCCGTAACGGCGCAAATCTTTGCGCACCGTCTTTCGCAGCAGTTGCACCAACCGTTCGGTCTCGGCGGCGGGGTCTATTTTGACACTATCTTTGGTGAATTCCATTGGGTTGTCCTTTCTATGATGTTACCCTTGTTCATAATATTCGCTGTAACAAATTTTTACATTATCCCGCGGCGACAGCGGCGGCGGCATTTGAAAATCCGCAATAAATTGACGGTGAACGAGTTGCGCCGACAGAATACCCGCCAGCGCCATATCATCCGTTTCGCCGATGGGCAAGCCGCGTTCAATCTTTTTCACCAATTGCGACACCGCCGCCGGTTTAAAAAGACCCGTTGCGGCAATATTTTCCGGCGACAGCATTTCGCGCACATACGCCGGCGATTGCCCGTTGAAAAAACTGCGATGAATCGGCGCACGGTACGGGCGTTTGGTGCGCCGCCAAATTTCGGCGGGAATCCATTGTTCCGCCATTTTTTTGACGATATATTTTTCATTCAGCCGGTGCAATTTAAAAGCATCGGGCAATTTGGCGGCAAATTCAATCACCCGATGGTCGAGAAAGGGGAATCGCCCTTCCACGGAATTTGCCATCCCAACCCGGTCGCCCTGCGATGAAAGCAGATACGGCGTCATAAAGGTGGCAATTTCCAAATATTGCGCCTGCTGTAACTGCCCCCAGCGATGAAAATCGGCGGGTAGTTCAATGGGGATGCCGTTGTCTGCCATTGCCGCCCGAAGGTCATCGGTAAAAAACCGGCGGGCGCGGGCGGTGTTTCGCCAGCGAATGGCGTGCGAATATCCCGCCGCATCGGTGTCGGTCAACCCTTCGCGGAAAAACGATTTGAGATACGCCCCGCTCCCCGCCGACAGCGATTTGATGTACGGGTAGAGCCGCCGCAATAGCAGCGGGCGCAATTCGGAATCGGGCTGTTTTGCCCAAAAACGGCGCACTTTCGCCTCTTTAAAAATGTTGTACCCGCCGAAAAACTCGTCCGAGCCTTCGCCGGTGAGCACCACTTTGAAATTATGTTCGCGCACCAACCGCGACAGCAGGTACATCGGCACGGGCGCGGTGCGAATGACGGGCGTTTCGGTGTGCCAAATAACGGCGGGAAATGCCTCGCCGATGTCGCGGTAATCGGCGCGCACGGTTTGATGGTCTGTGCCCAGAAAATCCGCCATTTGGTACTGAAATTCGCTTTCGTCAAAATCGGGGTCGGTGAAAGTGATGGAAAACGTATCGAGCCGATTTTGGGTGTAATGGCGAATGATGGCGGTGATAACCGATGAATCCAATCCGCCGCTGAGATACGCGCCCACCGGCACATCGGCGCGCAGGCGAATTTTTGTCGCATCCACCAGCAGGGCGCGCAATTCCTCTACCGCGTCAGCCAGCGGACGGCGCGCGGTCTGCGTTTCGGCGGCATCGGGAAAATCAATCGTCCAATAGGGCTTGATGGTCATCTGCCCGCGCTGAACCAGCGCGAAATGCCCCGGCGGCAGCGATAGAATGTTTTTGAAAATTGAACGGGGC
>CAYPNZ010000303.1:0-4336 GCA_964411845.1 uncultured Anaerolineaceae bacterium | reverse complement strand
GGTGCTGGTGGTTGATACCGATACCCAATCGAATGTGGCATTGGCGCTGGGCATCAACGATTATCCGTACTCGTTGGCTGATGTGCTGAGCCGTGATGTGTCGGTCAAAAATGCCATCGTCCCCGCCCGGAACAACCTCGATATTTTACCCGGCAGCCTGTCGCTATTTAAAGCCCAGCAGCGAATGGTGATGGAGATTGCCCGCGAAGAAATGTTCCAAAAACTTTTCGTGGACGTGACCGGCTACGATTTCCAAATTTTTGATTGCGCGCCGTCTCTGTCGCTGCTGACCATTAACGCGATGTATTATGTGGACGAAGTTTTCGTCCCCGTTTCGATGGAAATGCTGGCAATGGCGGGGGCGCGGCAGTTTATGACCTATTTGCGCTATGTTAGCCGTATGCTGGGACGCAGCGCCTCCATCCGTTTGATTATCCCCTCGTTTTTCGACCCGCGCCGCAAAGTGAGCAACACCATTATGGCAATGCTCAAAGAAGATTTCGGCTCGCGGGTAACGCCGCCCATTTGGGTAGATACCAAATTGTCGGAAGCGCCCGGCGAAGGGAAAACGATTTTTGAATATGCGCCACGCAGTCGGGGGGCGGCAGATTACGCTCAACTGGCAGAACTGGTGCTGAATATGCGACCATTGCGGCGCAACAATCATTCACGTTGACGATGCTTTCCGAATTTCGCAGGAGGACTTTGTGACACGCATAATCGCCGTTGCCAACCAAAAAGGGGGCGTGGGAAAAACAACCACCGTCGCCAATTTGGGAGTGGCATTCGCTGACAAAAAGAAGAAAACATTGGTGGTTGATTTAGACCCGCAAGGCGCACTAACCGCCGGTTTTGGCTTTTACGCCGATGAGTTGGAACCGGACGAAACCGTCTATTCCGCCCTGACCGACCCGAAAGTGAAAATTAAAAACATCGTCCATCCCATCAAAACCTATTTGGATTTGATTCCCGCCAATCGAGATTTGGCAACCGCAGAAGTAGAACTCTTGCCGGAAATTCGGCGGGAATTGCGCCTGAAAACCGCACTGTCGCCGATGGAAGACTGGTACGACTTCATTTTAATTGACTGCCCGCCCAGTTTGGGTATTCTAACCACCAACGCCCTGTGTGCCGCCACCGAAGTGCTCATCCCCCTGCAAACCGAATATTTTGCCATGCGCGGGTTGCAATCGCTGTTGGAAACGGTAGAGCAAGTGAAAACACGGTTGAATGCCGATTTGGATTTGGCGGGTATTGTGGCTACCATGTACACCACCGGTACGGTTCACGCCCGTGAAGTGCTGGAAGAAATTCAAGAAGTCTTTGGCGATAAAGTGCTGGATGTGGTTATTTACAAAAGTATCCGGTTTGCCGAGGCAACGGTTGCCAATCAAGCCATTATCGAGTATGCTCCCGAGCATAAAGGCGCAGAAGCGTATCAGCAACTGGCAAATATTTTGATGAAACAGAAGAAAGGATAACTGCACCACCATGGCAGACTATATTGAAACAAGTGTCGGGAAAAAGAAAATTTTAATTGAAGTAAGCGACAACAAAGGGCACGTGGGGTTTGGCGTGCAGCAAACGCACGAAGAGAAAAAACAAAAAGCGGACAAAGCCTATACCCAAGCGATGGAAACCATTCGTTTGACGGCGGAAGGGGTGCTGCAAACGTTGGATGAAATGAAAACCAAACCGAATCGCGTGAAAGTGGATTTCGCCATTAAAATTGATGCCGCCGTCGGGGCGATGCTTGCCCGCGCCGACAGCCGCGACGCCCAACTGCGGGTATCGCTGGGCTGGGAAAACCCGCCGGAAAAAAACGATTCGGACACGGAAGACACGGCAGCGTAACCGAAACGATAATTTTGCAATACCGCAGTTCGCTGCGGTATTTTTTCTTTTAAAGAAATGCGGACGTATAATTTGCCGGTGTGGCGGTTGCCGTGATAATTTTCTACCGTAAATTTCTTCAAACTTACAGGGAGCAACACAATGGATTTTGATATGTCCCCGGAATTGAAAATGCTTTTATCCACCATCCGTGAATTTGTGGAAGAAGAAATCATCCCCCTGGAACGCCCGTTTTTAGACCACGATTATGAAAAGTTAATGCCACAGTTAGAGGCGGCACGACAAAAAGCCAAATCGCTGGGGTTGTGGCTGCCGCAAATTCCCCGAGAATATGGCGGAATGGGGTTGTCGCTGGTAGAGCACGGACACGTAAGCGAGGTTTTGGGGCGGTCGCTGTTGGGGCATTATGTTTTTAACTGTCAAGCCCCCGATGCCGGCAATATGGAAATTCTTATTGAACACGGCACGCCGGAACAGAAAGAACGCTATTTGATGCCGTTACTGCGCGGCGAAATTCGCAGTTGCTTTTCGATGACCGAGCCGGAAAATCCCGGTTCAAACCCCACGTGGATGAGTACCGTTGCCGCCAAAGATGGCGACGATTATGTTATCACCGGACACAAATGGTTTTCCACCGCCGGGGACGGCGCGGCATTTGCCATTGTGATGGCAATTACCGACCCCAAAGCCGAACGCTACCGCCGTGCCAGCCAAATCATCGTTCCCACCGATACCCCCGGCTTTCGGCTGGTGCGCAACACCTCGGTAATGGGCGAACGCGGTCTCGGCTGGGCAAGCCACGCCGAAATTATGTACGATGGCTGCCGGGTTCCGCAAAGCAATCGGCTGGGGGGCGAAGGCGACGGCTTCACCATTGCGCAGGAGCGACTGGGTCCGGGGCGTATTCATCACTGTATGCGCTGGATTGGCATTTGCGAACGCGCCTTCGATTTGATGTGCTCGTATGCCACCCTGCGCGAAGTGGCGCCGGGGCGACCCCTTGCCGCACAGCAAACCATCCAAAACTGGGTGGCGGAAAGCCGCGCCGAAATCAACGCCGCGCGTTTGTCGGTATTGCACGCCGCCCAAAAAATTGACCGGCACGGGCAATATCACGCCCGCGATGAAATCTCGCTGATAAAATTTTATGTCGCCGGTGTTTTGCAGCGCGTTTTAGACCGTGCCATTCAGGTGCACGGCGCAATGGGGATGACCGATGAACTTCCGTTGGCATATTGGTATCGGCACGAGCGCGCCGCCCGCATTTACGACGGTGCTGATGAAGTGCACAAACGTTCCGTTGCCCGCCGCATCTTGCGCGGTTATGGCGCAAAAGTGTAAAAGCCTTGCAGGAGAAAATTATGCCCGACACCTCAAATGAAGTCATTCCCCCGCGCAAAGGGGAAGAATTGAACGTGGAAAATCTGCAAACCTATTTGCAGGAAAAACTGGGTTTGCGCGGAACACTGACAGTTAAACAATTCCCCGGCGGATTTTCAAACCTAACCTATCTGTTGCGCCTTGCCGGCAATGAGTTTGTACTGCGCCGCCCCCCGTTTGGCGCAAACATCAAATCGGCGCACGATATGGGACGAGAATATACCGTGCTGTCGCATTTACAGCCGGTGTACGATAAAATTCCGAAACCGTTGCTGTATTGCACTGATGAAACCGTCATCGGCGCGCCCTTTTACGTGATGGAACGGGTGAAAGGCGTTATTTTGCGCGCCAACCTCTCGCCCGATGAACGCCCGTCGCCGCCGAAAATGCACCAAATTGCCGACTCGCTGGTAGCAAGTTTTGCCGATTTACACGCGGTGGACATCAACGCCGCCGGTTTGGCGGATTTCGGGCGGGCGGAAGGATATGTCAAACGGCAAATTGAAGGTTGGACAAAACGATATATCAAAGCGCGCACGGATGACGTGCCCGAAATTGAACGCGCGGCACAGTGGCTGGCGGACAACCTGCCGCCGGAATCCGGCGCAAGTTTAATTCACAACGATTATAAATATGACAATGTGGTTTTGAACCCTCACAATCTAACCGAAATTATCGCCGTGCTGGATTGGGAAATGGCAACCATTGGCGACCCGCTGATGGATTTGGGCAGTTCGCTGGGGTACTGGGTGCAGGCAGACGACCCCGAAATTTTGCGTCGGGTTGCGTTCGGACCGACGGTACTGCCGGGAAATCCCACCCGCGCCGAGTTTGTGGCATGGTATGCCCAAAAAAGCGGACGCAATGTTGATAATATTGTTTTTTATTATGTGTACGGGCTGTTCAAACTGGCGGTAATCGGGCAGCAAATTTACAAACGCTACAAAAGCGGCTACAGCAAAGACCCGCGCTTTGCGCATTTAAACCACGTCGTGCGGGTATTGGGGCAAACCGCCGTTCGTGCCATTGAGCGGGGAGAAATTTAAATAACTCACCTTACGCAGTCGAGGATTTGACAAAGTCAAAATTATGGCATTATTGG
>CAYPNZ010000302.1:0-4340 GCA_964411845.1 uncultured Anaerolineaceae bacterium | reverse complement strand
GCCGGGCGGTTGCAGGTGCATCAAAGTGATATGGTGTCCGCGCTGTGCCAGCGCCTTAATGAGATTGTAGGTTCGCACGTGAATGAGCGAGGGCGGGTACGGCGCCACAAAAAGAATAGAAAGCGGTTTCATAGTTTCATTAAACCGCAATATCATCAAAATGGTGTGAGGGATTTGTGAGAAAAAAGTTAGAGTTTCACAAAGAGAGAGACCGACCCGGATCAGAGGTCGGCCTCAAGAGGATAGGAAGAATAAAATGAGGATGGCGTATGTCAGTCTAAATTTTCGGGCGCATAATCGCACACGGCGGCTTTCCACCATTTTGGGAAGGTACTTTTAATGTACCAAAAAGTAGCAATTACCGTTAAATCTAATGCTATCCAAAGTGTGCCGAATTTAATTGCCGCGTCCATTACGCCCTCACATTTTATTGATGCACCAATTATAACAGAATTCTTATACTTTTCCAATAAATTTTGCGTAAATTAGCGTAAATTTTACGTAAAAGTTTGAAAGTCGGATGAATGCCGTAGGTTTTGCGTGCGGAAATGGCACGGTGGGTAAACTTGGCATTCGCTCTGAGTGTGTTAAAATAGGGCTATGTTTAAACAATTGCTGAACCGGAAACCGGGTCAAACCGTTGCTTTTTTACCCCACGCCGACCCCGAGGTGTTGGCGGAAACGATGGTAGCCTTTGCCAATGCCGATGGCGGGTTGATTGTGCTGGGGGTTGACCTGCGCGGCAAACCGACCGGCACCCTTACCCCCGATGATGCCGAAGCGGCAATGCGGCAGGCGTTGCCCCGGTGCCGTCCGCCGGTGGTGATTGACTGGCAGCAAGAGGAGGTTTCGGGAGGGTGGGTGGTCATTCTGCGCGTAGCCAGAAGCCCCGAACTCCACGCGCTCACCGACGGGCGTGTGCTGGTGCGCCATCGAACCCTCAACGAGCCGCTCGGCGGTGAAGCCATCCGGCAGTTGGCGGCAACCAAAAGCACCGGCGATTTCGAGACCGATGCCGTCCCCGGCACCGGGTTGCTCGATTTTGACCGGCACGTGCTCGATGAATATTTGCAGCATCGAGCCAATCGCGGGCGCAAACCACCGTCAAACGGCGTGGAAGCGCATCTGGTGGAAATCGGGGCGCTCACCCCCGCCGGCGAAGCGACGGTTGCCGGGTTGCTTCTTTTCGGCAAGCGTCCGCAAACCTATCTGCCGCAGAGCGGTGTGGTTTTCGTTAAATTTCACGGCAAAGAACCGCGCGGGCGTGACGGATTGGCAGGGTATGGTCGGCGGGTGGAAATTGAAGGTCCGTTGGTGCGGGTGATGGAACGCGCCTGGCAGTTGGTGTGGGATGAAATGCGTGTCGAAGCGGTGGTAACCGGCTTAAAACGGCAGGAACTGCCGGAATACCCCCGTTTCGCCGTCCGCGAGGCGCTGGTTAATGCACTGTGCCACCGCGATTACCGGCTTAAAGGTCGGCGGGTGGAAATTCGGATGTATGAAGACCGGCTGGAAGTTATCAGTCCCGGCGGATTGCCCGGTTATATGACGCTCGATAATTTGGTGGAAGACCATTTTTCGCGCAATCCGCGGCTGGTGGCGGGTATTTTCGAGTGGGGATATATCGAAGAATTGGGGCTCGGCATTGACCGGATGATTGAAGAAATGCTCCAATTCGGACATCCGCCACCCGAATTTAAAGCCACGCCATACTCGTTTACCGTCAAACTGTACAACGTGCTCGACCGCACCCCGGAAATGCAGTGGGATACCAATATGAACGAGCGGCAATTACGGGCGATGAATTTCCTGAAAGAGCGTGGACGCATCACCAACCGCGATTATCAAACGCTGTGCCCCGATGTCAGCCCCGAAACACTCCGGCTCGATTTGGTGGATTTGGTGGACAAAGGCTTGCTGCTAAAAATCGGCGACAAGCGCGGCACGTACTATATTTTGAAATAATCAGGGTTTACGCAAATCGGTTGCAAGCCACACCCTTCGATACGGCTCTCCCTGCGGTCGAGCCTACTCAGGATGTGTTTATGGCGTTTTCACCGTGAGTAGCCCGACAGGACATATCGAAGGGTGAAAACTGCGCAAGTCTTGCCCCGAAATAAATTTCAAGGCTACAAACATAAGCCGATTTTTAGGTGGCTTGAATTTTAAACCTGAACTTCAGTTCAAGGCGTTTGGGGAAAACTGCAAAATTATTTGCCAGAATCGGTGATGCGGGGTACAACTTTAAGCACTTCAATATTCCGGCAATGTATGCCGGTCGGTATTCATTAACGTTTGGGAGGCGTAGGATGAAAAAACTACCGATTACATTATTGATTTTCTTCTTGGCGTTTCTGGTTTTTGCGTGTGAAGGCGGCACATCCGGCTCGGTGTCCGGTTCCGGTCAATCGTGTACCAGCAATGGCAGCGGCGGCGTGTGCGAAGGCAGCTATGCAAAATTATCGGGCACATACAGCGAGGATATTGAAGTGTCCGGCGTGACAGATGAAGTGTTGGTTGATGTAACTGCCAGCGTGGATGAAGGTTCGGTGCGGGTATATTTGGTTGACCCCGACGGCAACAAAACAGGCGCAGTTGCCAAACCCGGTGCGCCCGTTTCCGTTTCCGGGAGCGCCGAAGTGAGCCTCGACGCATTCAGCGTCTATTTCGAGGCGGTGGACGGCAAAGCTGCCGGTGTAAAATACAATATTCAATATACCTACCCGTAAAATGTTGCCGGCAGACGATACGCCGCAGTGGCTGACCGCCCTGCTGCAAAAATACAACCGTCGCCCCGCCCCGCCCGAAATTGTGTGGCGCGCCGATGCCCGCCGCGGGGCATCACGCCTGCCCGCCGCCGAGCGTGCACTGGTTGAGCGGGCGTTGGAACGGTTGCGCCAAGATTTATCGGCGGGGAAAAACGCGCTCGATTATTGCGACACCTTCGCCGAGATTTCGGCGGGGCGATATAAAATCTTTTACCGGCGTTTCGGCGACCGCATCGAAATTACCGGCTTAAAACGGTTACGGTGAACTTATGGCAAACGAGACGATTTTGGTCATTGATGACAGCGAACAAATCAGAGAATTTCTGATTGAATATGTGTTAAAACCTGCCGGTTACCGCGTTTCGGTTGCTACCGACGGACGCGCCGGGCTGGAAAAAGCCGTTGCCGAAAATCCCGACCTGATTATGACCGATATGAGTATGCCGCGGATGAGCGGGCTGGAACTTCTTTCTGCACTGCGAGAGAGCAACTGCCAATCGCCGGTGATTTTTATGACGCTGCACGGTTCGGAAGGTATTGCGGTGGAGGCTTTTCGGCTGGGCGTGCGCGATTACCTGACCAAGCCGTTCACCATCGAAGAGGCGGAAGATGCCATCAACCGCGCCCTGAAAGAGGTTCGCTTGGAGCGGGAGAAAGACGAGTTGCAGCGAAATCTCATCGCCGCCGACACCGTGCGTCAAACCGTGGTCACTCTATCGCATTACGTCAACAATTCGCTGATGGTGCTCACCACCGGCATCCCGATGGTTGCCCAACACATCTACCGTCAATTACCCGAAGATAAACAGGCGCAGCAAATTTTCAAAAATCTGGATGAGAGCACTGCCAGAATTGCGGCTGTTTTTCGGGTACTGTACAACATCACCGAAGTGAAATCCACCACCTATCTGGATGATACGCGGATGATAAACTTGGAAGAGGCGCTGAAAATCGAAATGAAAAAATACTACCGCGAACGCGCCGAAAACCAGCGCAAAACCACGCAATGAACCGCCCTCTTTTCCGCAACGGCATATTTTTTTTGTTGACAATCATCGTTTTGGCGGGGGTTGCTCGTTGCGCCCCGATGCCCGATGTGCCGTTGGGACCGCCCCAAACCGTAAAAACCGACAATCCCAAAATGGGTGTTCATACCCGTTTAACCGATGAAGTTGAGCCGTGGAAAATAAAATACACCCTGCAACTGGTGCGAGAAATGGGCGCGCCGTGGGTGGTAGAGTATTTTCCGTGGGCATACGCCGAACCGCTGCCCGGTATTTTCAACTGGCAGCACAGCGATACCGTCATCGAGCACGCGCACCGGCAGGGGTTAACCGTCATCGCGCGGCTGGGATTTGTGCCGGCGTGGGCGCGTCCCGCCGACAGCGCCGCCTCTTACCTTTCGCCGGAACGATACGACGATTTCGGCGATTATGTGTACGCTTTTGCCAAACGCTATCGCGGCAAAGTGGATTACCTCATCATTTGGAACGAACCGAATTTGGCGTTGGAATGGGGTTTCCAGCCGATTGACCCCGCCGGATACACCGACCTGCTGCGGGTGGCATATCG
>CAYPNZ010000301.1:0-4342 GCA_964411845.1 uncultured Anaerolineaceae bacterium | reverse complement strand
AACCGAATCATCATAACGGCTGGGACATTTCAGCAGTAACGTTTTGGCATGAAAAACCGACCCGTCGAACTTGCCTTCAACAATCGCTTCCGCGCCTTCGGTCATCTGGTCGGGTTGAGGACCATTGAACACAATCGGCAGCGATTTTCCGTTTTCACCGAGAATGTTGAACTTCAAAATCAAATCCTGATGGTTGTAATCAACGGTATTGATGTCTACCTTGCCCGAAACGCGAACCTGTTTGTTCATCATTGCCGCCTGTTTGGCATACAATTCATCCACGGTAAGGTAATATGCGGCGCTGCTTTGAATGCCGGTGAAAATAAGATACGCCACCGCAACGGCTATCACCAACCCGCCGATGATGAATTTGGCTTTGCCCTGTGTTCGGCTTTTTGCCATTTCATTGGGAATACCCATCACTTTTTCGCTCTGCATTTTTTCCTCCGAAAATATTTGCTATCGGTTATTTGTCATTTGTCAATTGCTGCCACCACCGTTGCGCCGCCGGAATTGCCGGCACGCCTTTTAACATGATGACATCGGCATCTTCGCCGGCATCGCGCATTTTTTGCCATGTAAAAAGCGATGCCACTTCGTCCGGCGGATACACCTGCCGCATCGCCGCGTACCAATTGCCGGTATCGCCCGCAAGAAGCGGTTTTTGAAAATGCCAGTATTCAAACGCTTTAAAGTGCCACGTCCAACTGAAATCGTCATCATCGTGCGACGCGATGCGCTGCCAACCGTACATACGCGCCAAACGGGTAAAATCAACATAATAGCCGTACAGCGGCGGTTTTTCTACCCCGCCCTGCTCCGGCGCGAGTACCGTCCGTGCCCGACCGCTGTAATCCCACGCGCGTGCGGTAGCCGGTTCGCCGCAGTTGCCGGTTTGGTCGGCACAGCGAAGCAGCACCCGCCAGTACACATTCCCGCCGACGGTTTCTTTTACAATTTGCAACCGCCCGCCGGGCAAGTCGAAGCGCGTATCGAAGGCGCGCCCGCTTTTGTGCCAACTGGAATACTGGCTGGCATCGCTGGAAAAAGCAAGCGGACGCAATGTTTCCGACAGCGTTCCCAGAAAATCGTAACCGACTTCATCGCGCAGCCGATACCGCATCGCCCGAAATGAATCGTCCACCGTATCTGCCAGCCATGGGTCGGCAACATTCAAATCGTTCAACCGCACCAAATCGAACGGTTCGCCGTGTGAACTTTTGCTGGGCGACACCGTTTCGGTGTACAGCCCGGTTGCCCACAACTGCGGCGAAAAGGGCGCTGCCGGTTGCCCCGCCGTCACCGCCGCCCCCCAACTGATGCCGCCGCGCAGCAGCACCGGCGGGGTAAGATAGTGCGGCACGGGGTCGCCGGTATCTATGCGGACGAGCCGGTCGGCGTTACCGCCGCGCAAAATGACCGCCACGCTTGTGCCGTCGGGGGCAAAAGCGGGCTGGTCGGCGCTGCCCAACCATGTCAGCGGGCGGGGGGCAGTTAATTTGGGGGCGAACCAAATATCTTTTTCGCCCAGCCGGTTAACGGTAAACCCCAACCGCTGTCCGGCAGCATCCCATACCGGCTGGCTGTCGGATGTTTCGGCAGTGGTCAGTTGCCGCAACACCCCCGACGGCACATCGAGCGCCCAAATGTCGTCATCGCCCGCCCGTGCCGACGTGAAAAAAAGTGTGTTGCCCGCGTCATCCCACGCCGGGGCATAATCTTGCGCCGGTGAATCGGCGGTGAGATTCCGCGGGGGGGCGTCGCTGTCAAGCGTCAGCAGCCACACATCCAAATCGCCGCTGCGGAATGATTCAAAAGCAATTTGCCGCCCGTCGGGATGCCATGCCGGTGCGCCGTCAAAATGCGGGTGGGCGGTTAACCGAGTTTCGTCACCGGTGGTCAAATCCAGCACATAAATATCCCAATTGCCCGCCCGCCGCGAAGCGTATGCCAGCCGAGTGCCATCGGGCGAAATTGCCGGGTCGCGGTCTTCAAATATATCGTTGGTAATTTGCCGCAGTGTTGCCCCGTCGGGCGACACGCTGAAAATGTCCCACTGCCCGCCGTAAAAAGCGGAAAAAAATATCTGCGGTGCGGTTTCGGGTGCTTGTGCCATCGCCTGCCCCGCCCCGAGCACAATCCACACGGTGGCGATGGCAGCGATGGTTTTTGTGACCCGCAAGATTGCCAGTTTCATCATACCGATTTTAGTTTAAAGTGACATTAAAAATTCTAATGAATTTCTCATTTTTTTTGATTACCGGCGGGGCGCACCGCACTGATGGCAAAATTTTGCCCCCGGTTTATATCGTGTGCCGCACTGCGGACAGAATTTGCTTTTGGCATCGGTGGTTCCGGCGGGGTTGACCGGTTTCGGGGCGGGGGCTGAGCCGCGTTTTCGCGGCGGTCGGCGCACCGGCGGCGTTTCCACCGGCGCTTCGCCGCGGTTGTTGAAAATCCAAATGCCGGCGGCAACCAGCAGCACCCCCGCGCCCAAACCGACCAGTACATAACCGAGCGTCATTGCCCAGTTGCTGCCGCCGGGCATCGCCGCAGACAACGGCGCAGAAGTCGGGGCGGGGGTGGGCTGCACAATACCAACCTGCACATCCGCCGTGAGCGTATCACTCTCTTTCGTGTATTTTCCGGTCAAATTGATAAATTGCCCCGGTTCAACATTTTCCCGCTTGTAAATGAAGTATTTAAAATTGTTGGAACCGGTCATCACTTCATCCGCCGGCGGGGTAACTTCCATATTTTCCGCGCCAACCGGCTGTTGCACTTCAATTTGCAAATTTTTCACCGGTAACAGCGTGCTGCCGACATATTGCAAACTGCGGGTTTTGCCTTTTTTCAGCATCACCGCCGGGTCGTAATATTCAAATTGAAAGCGGGGGTTATCCGCCGTGAAGGTTAGCAACAGGGTTGAATCATCTTTCGGGGTGAGGGTGTAATCTGCATTGACCAAATTTCCTTCCGGCGCCATAATTGCCACGGCGTGCATTTTTTCAATGCGGGCGGGTAACTCAAAAGTTAAAGTAGCGGGCAAACTTTCATCTGCCGCCAATTGTCCCTGATAGATTATCAGCGTTTCGGGGCGGTCAAATTCGGGCCAAATTTGCACCACCAAATTTTCAATGGTCGGCGACTGGGCGAAAACGGTCGCGCCCCAAAACAATAAAATCAGCGGCAGTAGAAAAACAGAGCGTTTTGTTATGTGTTTCATTTGTGATTCAACCTCGCGTATTCTTTCCCGGCAACGGGGAATGATGATATTATAGCCGAATTTGTGTGCCGCAACAGTGATGACAGTCACTATTTTACGGGACGTTTGTCACTTGTTTCACAAAGCGTCATTCATCCTGTAAAATTGACCATGCCCGTTTTGCCAGCGGTTCGGGAACCCAAACGCTCGCCGTCCCCAAACCGCCCACCGTTAACCCCATCACCGCGCCGATACTTTCCTGCCGAATGACGGCGGGAATATCTTCGCTTTCCAATCGGCTTTTAACCACTTCGGCTTCCAACGGCTGCAACCCGGCGGCAACTTTTTCCCACAGCGTATGTTCATCGCCGCCGCCGGTTGTTTCGGCAGTTTGTGCGGCGGGTTTATTTTTGGCTTTTGCGCGTTTGCGCCATGGAAACGGAAGTCGTTTGCCCCAAGCAATTGTCATAATGTCATCACCCATTGTTATCGGTAAATAATACCCGCCGAAAGCGTTTTCGCCAAACGGTATGACCGCGCGTGCAATGACCCAACCGTGTTCTCCATTTTTATCGCAGTTCGTTGCGAAAAACAGGGGGGTGTGTATAATGATTGCGGTAAAGAATCGGATTTTTCGGATTGAGGGACGTATGGCTATCAAAAACTTTTTTAAAGCGATGACAACCAACACCGGCGTTGCCGGAGAAATTCTGGCATTTCTGTGGCAGCGAAAATTATGGTGGCTCATCCCCATGGTGACAATGCTGCTGCTCATTGGGCTGGCATTGATTTTCGCGTCGGCATCCGGGGTAGCGCCGTTCATCTACACCCTATTTTAGGAGCATCTATGGACGCACTGAAAAAACTTTGGCACGGCTGGCAACGGTTCGGACGCTTCATCGGCAATTTGGTGGGGCGGGTGGTATTGTCGCTCTTTTATTTTACCGTTTTGCTGCCATTCGGGCTGGGGGCAACCCTTTTCGGCGATACGCTGGGCTTGAAAAAAGCATCCGGTTCGCACTGGAAAGAACGCACCACCCCCGCGCCAAATTTGGACGATGCCCACCGGCAGTTTTAGGGTAAAAATCACCACAGAGATACAGAGGATAAAACCTCGTAGGGGCACGCTGCGGCGTG
>CAYPNZ010000300.1:0-4354 GCA_964411845.1 uncultured Anaerolineaceae bacterium | reverse complement strand
TCATCCTGCCAATATGACACGGTGATACCGAAACCGGTCGCATCCCGCACGGATTCGATGCCGAGAAACCCGGGCTGCCGCCGCGCCAATGTTTCCATCCGCGCGGCAGTGGCGGCATATCCAGCGGAATCGTCATCGGTGCGCTGCGACGAAAAAATAACGGCAAAATACGGCGGGACAATTATCGAGCACCTTCTCCGGGTTGAGAATCCCGTTGGGGTCGAACAGGTTTTTCAAACGGCGCATCACTGCCACGGCATTTTCGCCATGCTCGGCAACCATATACTTCCGTTTGCCCATACCTACCCCGTGTTCGCCGGTGGATGTGCCGTCAAGTTTAAGCGCCATTTCCACCAACCGTCGGTTCAATTCGCGGGCTTTTTCGCGTTTGTCGGTATCGGTGGGGGGATAGAAACCCAGCACGTGCAAGTTGCCGTCACCGGCGTGCCCCAACACGCTGCCGTCAATTTTCAATTCCGACAACCATTGTTCGGCGGCGGCTGCCAGTGCGGGATAGTTTGAAATCGGCACGGCGGCATCGGCAACAAAAAAATCTTGTCCGGCAAAATGACGCACATGCACCTCGAAGATACGATGCCGGGCTTCCCACAGCCGGGTACGGGCGGCGCGCCCGATGCCGGCGCGATAACTTTCGGCGGCGTTTTCACGACAGATGTCTTCTGCCAGCGCCAGCGTTTGCGCCAGCGCATCATCATTCACACCGTTAAATTCCATAAAAAGGTGGGGCGCGGCGGGAAAATCAATGCCGTCTTCGGTGTTCATAATGCGGATGGCGGTGGTGTCGAGCAGTTCCAGCGCGGTGGGTTCCAACCCGGCACCGATGAGGTCGGCGACGGCTTGGGCGGCATGCGCCACATCGGGAAAGGCGGCGGTGGCAACGCTGAAATGTTCGGGGAGCGGCGCGAGTTTCAAAGTGGCGGCGGTGATGATACCCAATGTGCCTTCCGAACCGACAAACAGATGGGTTAAATCATAGCCCGCCGATTGTTTGACCGAACGCGAACCGGTATGGATGACCGTGCCGTCTGCCAGCACCACTTCCAGTGCCAGCACATTTTCACGGGTAGCGCCGTATTTTACGGTGCGAATGCCGGCGGCGTTGTTTGCCAGCATCCCGCCGATACTGGCATTGGCGCCGGGGTCGGGGGCGAAAAAAAGCCCGTGCCGCGCCAAAATTTTGTTCATATCTTTATACAACACGCCGGGTTGAACCGTTACCTGAAAATCAGCCTGATGGATTTCCAAAATTTTGTCCATCTGTCCGAAATCGAGCACGATGCCGCCGCGCACGGGGATGGGATTGCCTTCGATGCTGGTTCCTGCGCCCCACGCCGTTACGGGGATGCCGCGCGCGTTGGCGTATTTCAGCACGGCGCTGACTTCTTGGGTGGTGTGCACCCATACCACCGCATCGGGCAGGTGGGCAGGGTGCGCCGATTGGTCGCGGCTGTGCTGGTCGCGGTCGGCACGGGTAACGGAAACGCGGTCGGCGGGGATAAAACGGGTTAAATCATCTGCCAAAGCGGCAGACGTTGTTTGGGTTGCCATAATTTGCCTCCAATTCTGTTTTGTCGGATGGGGGCATTATACCGCGATTTACCGATTTTTCACATTTACAGAGATGCCATATTTTGCGGCACACGCACCAAAATCGGTTCTTTAATGCCGATGCCGCGGGCGTAATTTTGCAGGCGGATGAGCAATGGTGCGGTGATGGTTAACCCTTTGCCGGCAAGCCGTAAATCGGTAACAGACAGCACATCTTCCGCCAAAACCATCCCTTCCTGCAATTGCAGCACCGACACTTCGCGGATGTGCAGGGCTTCTTCTGCGCCGGGCAGGGTATGCAATGCCGCCAACAGTTGGGGGTGAAATTCATCGGTGCGTTTGCGCAGAGCAAGCACCGCGTCACGCGGCGAAACATCTTCCGCAGTCAATCGGTCGTATTCCAACGCAAGTTTCAATATCTGCGCGCCGATGGCAACCGTCTCCTCGGCTGACGACAGGTTGGCGATGTCGCCATTAAAATGCGGAGGGGCATATTGATTCTCGATGATGCGGGCAATCACATCCAGCCGGGGAATTTTCTCCAGCAATTTGCGCGCCGCCTGCGGGTGCGAGCGATACATCCGCGCTTCGTTGGGATTCAACGCTTCGCCACGATGGACTTTTTTCAAAATTGTCGGCGGAATGGCAACGCAACCGATTTGCGACAGCATTGCCGCCAATTCAAAATGCCATTGGTGAGATAATTGTAACGATGATGCCAAGTGACGCACGGTGTATCGCAAACGGTAACTTTGGCTGAACGCTTCGGGGCTAACCAACCCTAAAATTTCGCTGAGTATTTCAATGCTGCCTTTGAGCGTTTTGTTCAGCAATTCGCGTTCTGCGGTAACCAGCCGATATTGTTTGATGCCCGCCGTCAGTGCGCTTGCCAATGTTTCGGCGGTGCAAGGCTTGGTGAGAAAGCGAAAGATATTCCCCTCGTTTACCGCCTCGATTGCCGTTTCCATATCGGCATAGCCGGTGAGCATGATACGCACCGTATCGGGGAAATTTTCCCGCACTTTCAACAAAAATTCAATGCCGTTCATACCGGGCATACGCAAGTCAGACACCACCACCGCGAAAGGTCCCTGTGTTTCCAGCACCGCCAAACCTTCCATAGCATCAGCGGCAGTTTGCAAACGAAATTCTTCCGACAATCGGCGGCGGTATCCGCGCCGCACCTGCTCGTCATCATCCACAAACAACACTTTCTCACTTGCCATGGTTGCCTTCCTGAGCCACCAACTGCCGGGCGACTTCTTGCCAGTAGGGTAAACGAGTTTGAATAACCGGATTTTGCCGGTAGACGGGTGAAAGTTCGGGCTGTTTGCCCACGCTGCCAACCGGCGATACCTGATACGCCAGCACATCGGCAATGTGCACTGCCATCAACGGCGAAGCCTTGTTGGTATCACACGGCGATTGCTCCGGCGAATGGTGGAAAAACACGGCTTCAATCACCGACAGGGGTAAGCCCCACAACGCCAGCAAATATGCGCCAACCATACCGTGTGATACCCCCAGCAAATTTGCTTCGACATCATCCAGCATGATGTTCATTGTTTTCGCTTTTGCCAGCACATTGCGGTATCGGCGCGGCATACTCGATGCCAAAATTAAGCGACCCAACACGTGCAGCATGCCAGCCGTAACGGCGCTGTCCACTTCATAATCGCTCATCATCAATCCGTGAGCCACCTCTTTTGCCAATGAAGAAACCAGCAACCCGTGTTGCTGCAATCCCACCAGCGAAAATCCGTCCATACGGATGTCGTTATATTCCGCAAAGATATGCACAGTCAACGCCAGGGTACGGATGGTGTTCAGCCCCAACATAATAACCGCCTGTTTGGGGCTTGAAATTTGACGCGGCAAGCCAAAATACGCCGAGTTGACCAGTTGCAGCATTTTGCCCGTCATTGCCATATCTTGCGATACAATCCGGCTGATGTCATCTATTTTCACCGTGGGCGATTGCAATGCCCGCATCAGCCGGGTGTACAGCGACGGCACGCTGGGCAGCGTACCGATTTCACCCACCACTTGCCGCAATTCGTGCGATTTGAGCATATCGCGCAATTTGATGGTATTTCTCACCACGTTTACCAGCACCTCGACATCAATCGGCTTCGCCAAGAATTGGTGGGCAAAGTTTGCCGCGCGCAGCGCATCGGTGGCGTTAGCATACCCCGTTAAAATGAGCCGCACAATATGCGGATACTGCGCGGCAACTTTTGCCAGCAGCGAAATACCGTCCAGCCCGGGCATCCGCATATCGGCGATAATCACATCCACCGGTTGTTGCCGCAATACAGATAACGCCTCTGTTCCGCCGGATGCCAGCATAATGTGCCAATCGTCCACCACCATATCAATTTGCCGCTGCAATCCGCGCAGCACTTTGGGTTCATCATCCACAAATAGTACGTTTATCATTTCAACTCCTTGGGGGCGGGCGATAACGGCAATCGAATGATGAATGTTGTACCTTTGCCCGTTTCCGTTTCAAACGAGAGTGCTCCCCCGTGTTTTTCCACAATGATGTGATAGGTAATTGCCAGCCCTTGCCCGGTACCCACCCCAACTTCTTTGGTGGTGTAAAACGGTTCAAAAATGTGAGCGCGGTGTTCGGGAGCAATACCGCTGCCGGTATCACCGATGCGAATTTCCACCCAACCGTCCACCGCCCGGGTGGAAATGGTGATAAGCCCTTTTTCGCCGCTTTCGCGGTCAACCGTTTCGGCGATGGCATGCGCCGCATTGACGATGATATTCAAAATTG
>CAYPNZ010000299.1:0-4403 GCA_964411845.1 uncultured Anaerolineaceae bacterium | reverse complement strand
TCTCCGTCCTTTCTATAAAGATAAATTCAACGTCATTCAGTTCCCTGCGGGCAATACCGGCGCGCAAATGGGCGGTTGGTGGAAAAAAGAAATCAACTCGCTTGCCGATATGAAAGGTTTAAAAATGCGCATTCCCGGTTTGGGCGGGAAAGTAATGGACAAGTTGGGCGTAACCGTACAGGTGCTGCCCGGCGGCGAAATTTTCCAAGCCCTGCAAACCGGCGCAATTGACGGCGCGGAATGGGTCGGTCCGTATGACGATGAGAAACTGAGTTTCAACAAAGCCGCGAAATACTACTACTTCCCCGGCTGGTGGGAGCCCGGTCCCACACTTGAAATTCAAGTGAATTTGGACGAATGGAATAAATTACCGCAAGAATATCAGGAAATTCTGAAAACCGCCGCTTACGAAGCCAATATGACCATGCTGGCAACGTATGACGCCAAAAACATTGCCGCCCTGCAACGCCTGATTGACGGCGGTACCGAACTGCGCCGCTATCCGGAAGATGTACTCTCTGCGGCACAAGATGCTGCCTTTGAACTGTACGACGAATATGCCGCGGCAGACCCCGACTTCAAATCCATCTTTGAACAATGGAGCAAATTCCGCGACGGGATTTACCAGTGGAACAGCCTGAACGAAGGCGGGTTCACCGAATACGCATACAGCAAATTCAGCTGGTAAGCCTTAAAAGTAGTCTCAAACCGTCGGATGCATTGTCCGGCGGTTTTTTATGCAACAAAAAACGGGCGCGGTTGCTATCCGCGCCCGTTTATATTTGCAATCAATTGCCATTTATGCCGAACCGGCGGCATTTACCAGCCACAGCACCGTCTGCGGGAAGAGCATCACAATGATGAGCGCCAGGGATTGAATTGCCATAAAGGGAAACGCCCCTTTGTGAATTTCGGAAGTTTTAACTTCCGGCGGGGCAACGCCTTGCAGGTAAAAGAGCGAAAACCCAACCGGCGGCGAAATAAAGGCGATATTCAAATTGATACCCATCATAATGCCGAACCATACCATGTTCACCCCCAGCGCAGCGGCGGCAGGCACAAACAGCGGCATCACAATAAAACTAATTTCAATGAATTCAAGATTCATCCCCATAATGAAAACGATGATGTTCGAGACGATGATAAACGTCCAGTAGCCACCGGGTAAACTGGTGAGCAGGTGCGTAACATACGCTTTCCCGCCAAGGTTATCGAACACCAATCCAAACAGTGTGGAAGCGAATAAAATCATAATGACCAAACTGGTGATGTTCACTGTGGAACGGGCTGAATCTTTAATAAGTTTCCAACTGATATTTTTGTTCATCCACGCCAAAACCAGCGAGCCAACCGCGCCCACCGCACCGGCTTCGGTGGGGGTGGCAAGTCCGGCAAAAATGCTGCCCAGCACGGCGAAAATCAAAATAACCGGCGGAACAACGGCAACCAATGTTTCTCGCGCCAAATCCCAGCCGTGAACCGTGCGAACTTCCGGGGGTAACGCCGGCACCTTTTCGGGTGAAACAACCGCCAAAATTAAAACGTAAATGATATAAAACCCGGAAAGCATCAACCCGGGAATAACCGCCCCCAAGAATAAATCGCCGACACCAACGCCAATTTGGTCGCTGAGAATAACCAGCACCAAACTGGGCGGCAACAATTGCGCCATTGTTCCCGAAGCAACAATAATGCCGGTGGCAACTTTGTGGTCATAACCGTACCGAATCATCACCGGCAGCGACAGCAGCCCCATCACAATAACGGTTGCCGCCACAACACCCGTTGCCGCAGCCAGCAACGTGCCAACGATGATAACCGCCAACGCCATCCCGCCGCGTAACGGTCCCATCAGCAGCCCCACCGTAGTCAGCAATCGTTCTGCCAAGCCGGACTTTTCAAATACCGCCCCCATAAATACAAAAAAGATAATCGCCAGCAGGGTAAAGTTCGACATTGTGCCGAACCAACGATTCGGCATCAACCGCAGCAAGTTAAAGTCAAACGCGCCGAAAATGAACCCGAACACCAAAAAGATGATAGAGGTTGCGGCAAATGAAAACGCTACCGGATACCCGATAACAATCATCATAAAAAAGACAACAAACATTAAGAGTGCCAGCCACTCAAGTCCCATAAATTATCTCCCCTCGATGAAATGTTTAGTGGATTTCGGCTTCTTCGTGGATTTCTTGCAGACCGTATTCTTCCAATGTATGCCCGCGCATCACAATGTAACTTTTGATAACTTCGGCGACAAATTGCAGGGTCAGCGCCACAAACGATACGATAATCATCGATTTGATTGGCGCGCGTGGCAGCCCGCTGGGGTCGGGTGACATTTCCCATGTGCCCCATGTGCCGTTCGGCAAGCGCCCCCACGAATACAGCACCGGGGGAACGGTAACCATAATGCCGACCACAGAGAACGGTATCATAAACAATAAGTTACCCCAAAAGTTGATGGTTGCTTGCACTTTTTTGGAGAATCGTTCGTAGAAAAAGTCTACCCGCACATTAACATCATGTTTCAAAATGTAGGCAAAACCCAAAAAGAAAACCAACGAATACAAATACCATTGCAATTCGATGAACACGTTGGAAGATAACGTCAGCCCGATGAATTTGCCGATGTAGCGCGCAGCAACGTTATAAAAACCGATGGCAACGGTTAAAATAACCAAATACATTGAAATTTCACCGAAAACTTCTGAAATGGCATCCATTGTTTTCACAAATTTGGTGACAAATTTCATATAGGCTCTCTCCTATAAACTAATCAATTGTTGCCTCTACTCATTTTAGCGGCTATATGATAACAGTTTTTTTAGAAATTACCAAAAATTCATTCTATACATTCCGCAGTAGAAATGAAATCCGGGAGCAACCCGACTGTCTGCTCCCGGATTTTCACCGCGCCGAATGGACAACTGTCTACCGCATAACCAGCGGCAGGTAAATGTATATCGGTGGTGCGGGTGCGGGTGCGGTGATAATATCAAATTGCTGTAAAGTTTCGTCCATCCCGTCACCGGCAAGCAATGTTACCGACCCCACGCCGACATCGCCTGCGGCGGGGGTGCCGGTGAGCGTGCCCGTACCGTCGCCATTGTCGGTGAAGGTAAGCCACGCCGGCAGTGTCGGGGCAGAAAGGGCGACGGCATCGCCGTTGGCATCGGTCACGGTGGCGGTGTAGGTGTACGGCACGCCAACCGTCGCCGTTAGCGGCGGGGTGGAGATAAACGCCGGCGGGGTGTTGACGGTGGTGCCGGCAGTAGAATCTGCCGTGGTAATGTTGTTTTCATCATCAATGGCGCTGGCGGTAATTTTATCGTTCCGCACATCGCCCGCCGCACCGCTGACCGTTTGGGTGAACACACACCGGTAATCGTCGTTTACCGCTATCCACTGCCCCACGGCACAACTGCCGATGCCATCCAAATTGCCATCCAGCGTGCGGTACAGATTGTCATCATACAGCGAAACCAGATATACCGGCTCGACACCGGTGTTGGCAACCGTTACGGTCACGGTGAGCACACCGCCGCCCACGGGCAATACCGCAGGGGTGACGGCTTTGGTCACGGCAATGGACGGCAGTACATCCGTCAGCGTAACCGATGCGCTGTCGCTTGCCGTTGCCGTATTGCTTTCGCCGTCGGTCACGGTTGCCGACACCGTATCGGTGAGCGTATCTCCGGCATTACCCGATACCACACCACTAAACGTACATTCATACGCGCCGTTACCGGCGATGCTCGCACCGGCGGCGCACGTGCCCTGCCCGTTCAAATCGCCATAAACATCATCGGTCAAATCGGTCAGCGAGACGGTTTCGGCGGTGGTATTGGTAATGCGCACGGTGAAGGTCATCGCACCGCCCGGCTCGGGCAATGTTTGCGCCGCCGCCGTTTTACTGAGGGTGATATTCGGGAGCGGGTCGTTGGTGAAGGTGCAGGTCACGGTATCGCCGCGCGCCACATCCAGCGAAACGCCATTCATCAACGGTGAACTGTCCATCGTGCAGGAAACGCCCGTCAATTCCCAGCCCGATTTTACCGCTTCGGTGATGGCGTAACTGCCCGGTGTCAGTTGGAAAGTTTGACTGCCGCCGTCCGCCAGCGTAAATGCGCCCAAATCGCCGCCGAAGTTGAAGCCCGTTTCGCCGGTGGGGGGGTCGGTCACTTTGGTAACGGTCACCGCGGCTGTTTGGCACGGTCCGGTGGTCGGCGGGGTGGTGATGAAGGCGCTGTAATCCACGCCGGCGCTCACTTCATCGCCGCGACCGGTGGCAACGGGTCCGGGACCATCCACCGCGCCCCACCAGTTGCCGGTGGCGGTCAATGTGGTGGTGATGTATTGATTTTTGATGCCCAGCGCGCCGTTATCGCAAATTTGGTTGC
>CAYPNZ010000298.1:0-4404 GCA_964411845.1 uncultured Anaerolineaceae bacterium | reverse complement strand
TTCAAGGTTACGTTTTACGCAATACGTTTTACGTTTCACGCATCACGTTTCACGCCTCACGCGCAGGTTGCTGTCAATTACCAATCAACCAATGACAAATAACGAACCTCACGCTATAATTATACAGGAGGATGCAAAAAATGGGAATGTTCGGATTTAAGTACGAAACAACGGACGTACCGGCTCGATACTGGCATCGGTTGGGTGACGGTCGCATTCAGTGCGATTTGTGTCCGCGGTATTGCAAATTGCGCGACGGACAGCGCGGGTTTTGTTTTGTGCGCGCCCGCCGCGGCGATGCAATGGTACTGACCACTTACGGGCGTTCGAGCGGTTTTTGCGTAGACCCCATCGAAAAAAAGCCGCTGAATCACTTTTTGCCCGGCACACCCGTTTTCTCGTTCGGGACGGCAGGTTGCAATTTGGGGTGCAAATTCTGCCAAAATTGGGACATCAGTAAATCGCGGCAATTCGATACGCTGGCAGATGCGGCATCGCCGGATGAAATTGCCCGTACCGCCGCCGAATTGGGGTGTCGCAGTGTGGCGTTCACCTATAACGACCCGGTCATCTTTTTGGAATATGCGGTAGACACGGCGAAAGCCTGCCACGCGCGGGGACTGAAAACGGTAGCCGTAACAGCCGGTGAAATCTGCCCGGAACCGCGCGCGGAGTTTTTCGCCCATATAGATGCCGCCAATATTGACCTGAAAGCCTTTACCGAACGATTTTACCGGGAAATTTGCGGCGGCGAATTGCAGCCGGTGCTGGATACGCTGAAATATGTGCGCCGGCACACCCAAACGTGGCTGGAAATTACCACCCTGCTCATCCCCGGCGAAAATGACTCGGTGGAAGAGATTGACGCGATGACCCGCTGGATTGCCGCTGAACTCGGCGCGGACGTGCCGCTTCATTTTTCGGCGTTCCATCCCGATTTTAAAATGCGCGACCATCCGCCCACGCCGCCCGAAACGCTGTCGCGGGCGCGGCACATCGCTATGGAAAACGGATTGCGCTATGTTTACACGGGAAATGTGTATGATGAAGCGGGGGGCAGCACCTATTGCCACCGGTGCGGGCAGAAACTCATCGGGCGGAACTGGTCCCGGTTGACCGCGTGGAATCTCACGCCGGACGGGCGGTGCAACCGCTGCGGCACGGCACTGCCCGGCGTGTTCGATGCCGAACCGGGCACGTGGGGCGCACGGCGACTCCCCGTGCGGACGGGCGGCTGAGCAGGTGCGTGATGATTAAAACACACACCTGATTTTTGGTTGTGTGTACATTTGTGCATATAATTATTGTATGAACTACCAGTGGGATACCGACAAAGCCGCATCAAATCTTCGCAAACACCGGATTGATTTTGCCGATGCAGTGTCGGTTTTTATGGATGATTACGCTGTAACCATTGTAGACGAACATCCTGATGAAGAACGGTTTGTCACAATTGGGATGGATTTGTTGGGGCGGGTATTGGTTGTGGTTTACACGTTTCGTGAACAGGATATCCGTATTATTTCAGCCCGAAAAGCAACTGCGAGAGAACGGAAACAATATGAAGGGTAAATAGCAATGAAAGCGGAATATGATTTCAGCAAAGGGAAAAGAGGCGCGGTTGAGCAAGTTTCTCCGGGGAAAACCCGAATTACAATTCGGTTGGATAATGACATTGTGATGTGGTTCAAATCGCAGGTGCATGCTGCCGGCGGCGGGAACTACCAAACGTTGATAAATGAGGCATTGCGCAAATATATTGCCGATGAAAACACCTCTCTGGAAGACACTTTGCGCCGGGTTGTGCGTGATGAGTTGCGGCGGGCGGAAACATTAAAAAAAGCCGCATAAAATTGTGCCCATTACCCGCCCCGTACCATTCGATGCACTGTTCGCCGCTCGCTGGTGACGCTGCGAGCCACCATCAGCCCCGCCACTGCTGCCAGCGCATCCACATCCGCATAACTGTGGATGAAAATTTCCAGCCCGCGTGCGGCTTCCAGTTGCCGCGAATGTTCCGCGCCGGTAGTGGCGCCGTCCAAAAAATCCATCACCAGCCGACCGCCCGGCGCTAACACCCGTTTCACCGCTTTTAAAACCGATAGCAGATACTCGGCAGGCAGAAACTCGCTGACCCCCACCGCCGTGACCAGCGCAAATGTGCCGTCCGCAAAGGGGATGTTTGCCCCGTCTGCCGCGCACAACCCGCGAAACAATCCGTCGGCACGCCGTGCCGTCACTGCCAGCGTGCGCGTGCTCACATCCACCCCGAAATAGGCGGTGCGCGCCGCCCGCAGCTGCGGAATGGTGAGCAGTGCCGCACCGCAACCGACATCCAAATGACGTTCGCCGGGTTGAAACGCCGCAAGTTTTGCCACCGCCGCCCACGTTGCACGCGGGTTTTCGGGGCGCAATTCGCCGGCACGGATGCGCGCCATCGTTTCGGCATCGGCGGGCGGTTGACGGTTCAGCCAGCGCTCGGTAACGGCATCGAATGCCGCCGCGATTCGGTTTCGATGGGCGTGAAAATCGGTCATAGCGGCATTTTATCGGCGGGTATTGATTTTGGCAAACGTTGTTTGTGATGGATAATAGAACACAGTATAGAAAGGTGAAATGCGATGACCCCTCAAAACGCCCTTTTCCAAACGCTGTGGAAAATTTACAACCGCCCCGAAAAGCCGACCCCGTGGGAAACCGGCGGCAATTTGCCGTGGGATGACCCCGCTTTTTCCGAGCGGATGCTGCGCGAGCATCTGGACGAGTCGCACGGGGCGGCATCGCGGGTGACGGCGGAACGGGCGGTGCAAATCGAATGGCTGTGGCAAAAGTTGCGGCTGTCGGCGGGCGCGCGGCTGTTCGATGTGACCTGCGGACCCGGACTGTATGCCGTCGAGTTTGCCCGGCGCGGGTGTACGGTCACCGGTGTGGATTTCAGCCCCGCGGCGATTGATTATGCCCGCGATTTGGCGCGCGCGGCAGGGGTTTCGGCGCGGTGTGCGTTTTTTCGGCAGGATGTGCGGACGATGCACGACATCGGCGGCGGGTTCGACGGGGCGATTCTGCTGTACGGGCAACTGGCGGTGATGCCCCGCGCCGAGGCGCAATCGGTGCTGGCGCAGATTGCCGCGTCGCTGAAACCGGGGGCGCGGCTGGTGGTGGAATTACTCAACCCCGACCGGGTGGACAAAACCGACAGCACGTGGTGGTTCACCGATGAAACGGGCTTGTGGGGCGATACCCCATTTCTGCATTTGGGGGAACGCTTCTGGCTGGCGGAAGAAAATCTTTCCGTGGAACGCTATCAGATTGTCCGGCTGGAGACGGGGGAAATGGACGAAATTCAATTGTGCGACCAAGTCTATTCGCCGGATGAAATGGCGGCAATGATGCGCGACGCAGGCTTTTCGGCGGTGGAGGTCATCCCCGCGTGGGACGGTCTGCCGCTGTATGATGCGGATGAATGGCTGGTCTATCTGGCGGAGAAGGGGTAGGGGGGAGTTCCAAGTCTCAAGTCTCAAGTCCGAAGTCCAAGATTCAAAGTTGCAGGGTTGCAGGTTGCAGGGTTGCAGGTTGCAGGGTTCAAAGTTCAAGGTTACGTTTTACGCAATACGTTTTACGTTTCACGCATCACGTTTCACGCAATACGTTTTACGCAATACGCCTCCCCCCTCAAATCGCCAGAATATCCGCGAGGATGCCCGCCGCCGTTTCGATGCCGCCCGCGCCCGCGCCGACGAGCGTCACGTCGCCGAGCAGGTCGGTGCGGTAGGTGATGGCGTTGGTGGTGCCCATCACCTGCGCCAGCGGGTCGGAGAAGGGTAGCAGCACCGGTTGCACGCTGGCGGTCGTTTGCCCGCCCTCTTTTTTCACCTGCCCGATGAGTTTCCACCGTTTACCCGCCGCTTTTGCCGCGGCGACATCCTCTGCCGTCAGATGTGAAATCCCCCGGCACGAAATTTCGTCTTTCGTCAGCGCGCAGCCCATCACCGTGTTGGCGACAATCAGCACTTTTGCCAGCGCGTCAATCCCTTCCACATCCGCCGTGGGGTCGGCTTCCGCATATCCCAGCGCTTGCGCCTGCGCCAGCGCGTCGGCGTAACTTTTCCCCGCTTCCATTTCCGAAAGAATAAAATTGGTGGTGCCGTTCAAAATGCCGCGCATTTCGGTGATTTCATTGCCTGCCAGCGCGCGCCGCGCCAGCCGCAGCGATGGCGTGCCCGCGGTGACGGTGCTTTCAAACAGAAACCGCACGCCGTTTGCCGCTGCCAGCGCCGCCAAATCGGCATACGCCAGCGCCACGGGACCTTTATTGCTCGTTACCACATTTTTGCCGTGCGCCAGTGCCGTGCGGCAATGGTCGAGCGCGGGTTGCCCGGTGTTCATATCGGTGTGACTCACTTC
>CAYPNZ010000297.1:0-4422 GCA_964411845.1 uncultured Anaerolineaceae bacterium | reverse complement strand
TGGATGCGGTTACCGCCATTGCCGATTCCGTGCGCGATGAAAACGAAGCGATGCAGCGTCTTAACGAAAATGTTCAAATGGTGAACCGCGATGTGCAAAAAATTACCACCGCTGCGCAAGCATTGGGTGATATAGCAGGTGAATTGTCAGAGGTTGTCATCAAAGTAAAAATGACCGAACGGGAAGACAGCATCAAACAGTTTGAATTATTCAAACTGGCGCATCGTCAGTGGGTAAGCCGCTTGGATACACTCTTTGCCGGTAATATCTCGCTGGATGAAAATAATTTAACGATGCACACGGGTTGTACGCTGGGGCGATGGTATTACGGGCGCGGCAAAGATGATTTCGGCGCGGTGCCGGAGTTTATCGCTTTGGAAGACCCCCATACAAAAGTGCACCAATTTGCCCATGAAGCCGTAGCCGCCTATAACCGTGGCGATATGGCAACCGCACAAGAGGCATATAATGCCCTTAAACATTATGTTGAAGAAACGCTGGCTGCTTTGGACCGGCTGGAAGATAGAATTTTATAAATTGATAGCCAACAGACGAACGTGAGTTCAAGAATATATTTATATCGGGGCAACCATACAAGTTGCCCCATATTTTTTAGATTTTGATAAGACTCTACTGAAAAAAGGGGTTCAAATTAAACCACAGAGGCACAGAGAAAATAAGGTTTGAGAGCCAAAAAATTGAGGGTACATACAAATTCCTCGATGATTTAATCGTTTTTCTCAAAAACATTCAAAACTCCGTATCTCTGTGGTGAAAAATCGACCTTTTTTAGGCGGGTCTTGATAAGTGATGGCAATTGTTGTTACCAACCGCCCCGACAACCTTCGGCAAATTACACCAGTCC
The DNA here is from genome assembly GCA_964411845.1 of uncultured Anaerolineaceae bacterium. Taxonomy (GTDB): domain Bacteria; phylum Chloroflexota; class Anaerolineae; order 4572-78; family 4572-78; genus JANTHQ01. Next base: position 3,557 of record CAYPNZ010000297.1, on the reverse strand, counting down.
CATCACCAATGTTAGGGTGACGGCGCTGGCAAGGGTGGAGAAAAGCACGGTGGTGGTCACAAAATCGGGCAGCAGGTCATATTCAATGGCGATAATGGATGTCAACACGGCAGCAGGCATTGCCGACTGAAAAATACCCGCACCGCGAGCGACGCCCGTCACCCCGAACGGCATTGCCAGCAGCACCGCCAACAGCGCACCCCCCAATAGCCGAACGGCACTGCTGATGATGACATCGCTGCTGAACCGGAAGGATTTCATCCCCGCCAATTGCACCCCCAGCGCCACCAGCATCGTTGGAATCATCGCCCCGGCAAGCAGCCCGGTGCTCCGCGTAAACGTTAACGGCAGTTGAATATCGAATAGATTTACCACAAATGCCGGCACCAGTGCCAGCAGCGCCGGTGTTTTAAAAACCGTCAAAACCGCCTTAAAACTGCCGTGCTGCCAATTGGCAACCACCACCCCCACCACAAACGATACCGTCATAATTACCAAAAAATATACCGTGGCAACGGGTATGGCATCCTTCCCCAGCCGAAACTCAATCAGCGGTAATCCAAAATTGCCCACATTGCCGAAAACGGCAATCAAAATATATGCCGCCACCATTTTTGGCGAGCGGCGCAGCAGCAGGGCAATTGCCAACCCCAGCACAATCAAACCCAAATGTACCGCCGTGATGAAAACAGTCATTCGGACAACATCGGTGGCTTGAATATGGGTGGTGCGGATAATCTCGAACACAAAGGCGGGGATGAGAATAAAATACGCAAATCGAGACAGCGTACGGGCATTCAACCCCAATGGCGGACCGGCAAAATAGCCGATGGCGACCAGCGTAAAAACGGGGGTAATCACATTGAAGAAAATGCCAACGAGTTGCATTGCCATACCGATGCCTCCGAGGGTAATATGCGGATGATACACCGAAACATTAAAACTGCCCAAAACGAATTTTTGACACCGGCGTGAATTTGCATAAAATATAATTTGTCTGGTTGTCTGTACAAATATAAATTTTCGATGGAGAAAAGATGACGGTTTTGGCAGGTCCCACCCCTAAATATCATCAACTGGCAGAAATTTTGCGCGGCAAGATTTTGGATGGCGATTATGCCCCCAACGAGCAACTTCCCACCGAAGCGACACTGTGCAAAACATTCGGCACCAGCCGCGGCACGGTGCGCAAAGCATTGGAGATGTTGATGCGGCAAGGATTCATTCGCCGAGAGCAGGGGCGCGGCACATTTGTCAATCCGCAAGTTTCGCAGCACAGTTATTTTACCCTTACCAGTTTTAACGAGGATATGCGCCGCCAGCACCGTCAACCCGGCACACGGGTATTGCGCGCGGCAATTGTGCCCGCCACCACCGACATCGCTCGACATTTGGGCATTGCCCCCGACGAACCCACGCTGTGCATTCGGCGGCTGCGGTTGGCAGATGAGACACCGGTTGTGTATGAAACGCGCTATTTGGCGCAGTCGCTGTGCCCTCAATTGCTGGAATATGATTTGGAAAATTTGTCAGTACACGATTTGTTGGTTCATACCTGCAAATTACCCCTCATTCGCACCGTGCATACCCTTGAAGCACACATCCTCACTCCGGAAGAAGCCGAATTGTTGCAAACAGAACCGGGGTCTCCCGCCTTTTTTATTGACCGTTTAACCTACACGGTAGATGATAACGGGTATGAACGCCCCGCAGTGTGGTACACGGCGCTCTTTCGGGGCGATGAATATCACTTCAAAACGGAGTTTCAAACATCTTTTTAAAAACGAAAGGAGACAAAATGAAACGCAAAACTTTATTACTGTTGGTTGGATTATTGGTGGTTGGGTTGTTGGCAACCGGTTGTGGAGGCAGTAATACCGGTCCCATTAAAATCGGGCTATTCTCGCCGACGACCGGTTTCGCCGCGGCAGATGGCACCAGTGCGCTGCAATCGGCGCAACTGGCGGTAAAAATGATTAACGCCGATGGCGGGGTGCTCGGTCGGCAGTTGGAATTGGTAACGTATGACGACGGGGCAAAACCCGACCAAGCGTCGTCTATTGCCCGCAAGTTGATTGAGCAGGACAAAGTTGTGGCGGGCATCAGTGGCTCGTATTCCGGGGCAACCCGCGCTGCCGCTCCGATTTTTCAGGAAGCGGGTATTCCGATGATTTCGGCATATGCCATTCACCCCGACATTACCGCCACCGGCGATAAAATCTTCCGTGTGGGAACTTTGGCGGCGGTTGAAGGGCGTGTCGGTGCGGAACTGGTGGGTAAAGTGTTGAATGCCAAAACCGTAGCCATTTTAACCATTGACAACGATTTTGGCGTTTCGCTGACCGAAGGTTTTAAAGCGCACGCCGCCGATTTGGGGTTGAATATTGTGCTGGAAGAGAAGTATCCTCTCGGCGAAACGGAATTTCGCCCCATCATCGGCAAAATTATTGCCGCCAACCCCGATGCGGTGTATGTAACGGGTTATTACAACGAAGCCGCCAACTTTGTCAGCCAAGCGAAAGATGAAGGGTTGACCGCACAAATTATCGGGCAAGAAGGGTATGACTCACCGAAATTCATCGAATTGGCGGGGGCGGCATCGGAGGGGGTTATCATCACCACCGACTTGAATCGTGATAGTGACCGCCCGATGACCAAAAAGTTCTTGGAGCAGTATAAAGCCGAATACGGCGAAGATGCGGATATGGTTGGCGCCTCGGCGTTTGATTCGGTGCAACTGCTGGCGTATGCTATCAAAACCGCGGGCAGCACCGACCCCGATAAAATCGCTGCTGCCATCGCCAATTTGAAAGATTTTGAAGATGTGGCTAGCGGTCCGTTCCTGCGATACACCCCCGGGCGCGAAGTTGTGCGTCCCATTGGTGCACAGATTGTCAAAGATGGCGCGTTCCACTTCTATCACGAATTTGACGACGAAGCCTTAATTACCGCACAGTAGATTTTTCGGCGTGATGCGTGTGGTGCAGAGCACAATATCTTTCGCCTCACGCATCACGCTTCATTACTTTGGAGGGCAGCGATGCCTGTTTTGCAGAATCTATCTAATGCACTGGTGCTGGCAAGCACGTATATTTTGATGGCTGCCGGTTTGAGCATGGTGTACGGCGTGCTGAAAATTTTGCACGTGGCGCACGCGGCGGTGTACACCGTCGGGGCATTCACCGGGCTGGTGATGTACACGTGGATTGCCAATTTTTGGCTGGCGCTTTTTGGCGCGATGCTGGTCAGCGGGGTGATGGGCGTGCTCATTTATCGTAGTGTGTATTTTTATATGCTTGATGCGCCGCGCACCGTACCGCTGATTGCCAGCATCGGTATGTTTGTGATGTTCACCGACCTGTTGCAGAAAAAATTTCTGATGGGACCATACCAGAAAGCATTGCCGGTGGAGGGAGCAGGTATGCCCGCGTTCAACTTTGGCGCGTTTTCCGTCACGTCCACCCAAATGCTGATTTTGGTTGTCACGGTGGCGTTGATGCTGGGTGTGTATCTCATTCTCAGCCGCACCCGAATCGGGCTGGGGTGGCCAGCCGCCG
>CAYPNZ010000296.1:0-4426 GCA_964411845.1 uncultured Anaerolineaceae bacterium | reverse complement strand
AAACCTGCCGGGACAAAACAGCCCGTGGTATCAGTGGCCCTATATCGAAGGTTTGCGACTTGATGAAGCAATGAATGACCTGACGATTTTGGCTACCGGATTGTACGGCAAAAACTTGCTGCCGCAAAGCGGCGCGCCGGTGCGATTGGTTGTACCGTGGAAATACGGCTTCAAAAGTATCAAATCCATCGTGAAAATTGACTTGGTAGACACCATGCCTGTATCATTATGGATGGCAGCCGCCCCCGATGAGTACGGTTTTTATGCCAACGTCAACCCCGAAGTAGACCATCCGCGCTGGTCGCAAAAATCAGAGCGGCGCATCGGTAAACTGGGGCGGCAAAAAACGTTGATGTTCAACGGCTATGAAGAAGAGGTCGCCGCGCTGTACAGCGGTATGGATTTGCGGGTGAATTTCTAATGCGTATCCCATCGTTTCTCACCAAACCGAGATTTTTAAAAACAATCACCCATATTGGCGCGTTATTGCCGCTGGCGTGGATGATACAAAATTATTTCACCGATAACCTGACGGTCAACCCCATTCAGGAATTGACCTTTCGCACCGGGCGATATGCCCTGATTCTGCTCATCCTGTCGCTGGCAATTACCCCGCTCAACACCCTGTTCGGTTGGCGAAAACTCATCCCGTTGCGGCGACTGCTGGGACTGTACGCCTTTTTGTACGCCGCGCTGCATTTTCTGATTTTCGTCGGACTGGATTACGGCTTCGATTGGACGTTGCTGCAAGAAGCCATCTTCGAGAAACGATACGCGCTGGTTGGCTTCTCGGCATTTCTCATCTTAGCGGCACTGGCGCTCACATCCAACCGCAGCGCCATGAAACGTTTGGGCAAACGCTGGAAAAAATTACACCGACTGTCATATTTGGCGGGCGGGCTGGTCATCGTTCATTTCGTGTGGCTGGTAAAAGCCGACTTGACCCGCCCGTTGATTTTCGGAGCGGTGATGGCATTCTTCCTGTCATTCCGATTGCGTCCGCTGCGCCATTGGGCAGTCACCATCCGCGAAAAAATTCGCCGCCCGCGCGTTTTGCGACCGGGCGAAACACAACCGTGACCAAAACACAAACAACCGCAAAAATAATATGGCACATCGCCCCGAACACACCGCCGCCGCTTTCTGCGGCGGTGGTGCACGTGTGGCGAATGTGGCTTGCCCAGCCCGCCGATGCGATAACCGCTTTGCGGCAAACCCTGTCGGCAGATGAACGCGAGCGGCTGGCACGATTGCGCCGCCCGGAAGCCCGCGAGCGTTTTGCCATTACCCGTGGGTTGCTGCGGGCAACATTGGCATACCACCTGCAAATTTCACCCGCCGAAATTCGGTTCGATTACCTGCCGCAGGGAAAACCGGTGCTGGCATACCCCGCCGCCGACGTGCAATTTAACCTGTCTCACAGCCGAGAAATGATTCTGTGTGCGGTGACTCGCAAGCGGGCGGTGGGCATTGACGGCGAGTTTTTCCGCACCATCCGCGAGCGGGAAAAATTTGCCGACCGATTTTTTTCGGAAAACGAGCGGGCATGGTTGGCAACTGTTCCGTCCGGTGAAAAAACGCGCGTGTTTTTTGAAATTTGGACACGAAAAGAGGCGTATCTCAAAGCCTGTGGCGACGGTGTGACCCGCCACCTGCGGGGCATTGACGTTTCACCCGCTCCCGCCGACCCCTTTGCCATCCGGCAAATTGCCGACCGTCCCGCCGAAGCCGCTCGCTGGCGCGTGACAACCTTTGTTCCCGCTCCACAGGCTATCGCCGCGCTGGCGGTTGAAGGCGACGGCTGGCAGCCGTCATTCTGGCAGTGGGAAGATACTGCTGTCAACCCGCGTGAATGATAAAATACAGGAAAATCCCCGTTAAAAAAGCGGCATAACTTGCCGAATGAAACTTTACGGTAAAGCGAAACGCTTGTTGCCGCGCTTGTCGCACATAAATGCGATAGGCTATTAAATTTGCCAGCGACCCCATCAAACTGCCGAATCCGCCCACGCTGACGCCCCACAATAGCGGCTGCCAATGTGGCGTAAAATCTGCCAGCAGCAGCGCCGTCGGTACATTGCTGATAATCTGGCTTAAAAGCGCGGAAAGCAAAAACACGTGTTGCGGATGTGTGAGTATGTTAGTCAGCATCACTCGTAAATTGTCGGAAAAACCGAAAAAACAACCGAAAGTTATCAACAGGGCATAATCCACCCGCAAACTTTTTCGGTCTGCCAGCAGCACGAAAAGGATGATTACCCCGCCCGCTGCAAGCGGTAGTATCCGCAAAATTGCCAGCGCGAAAATAATCAGCGCGGCGAGATAAAAATACGCCATCGCCGATAGTTTTCGGGGCAAGCGAACCGATGCGGGTTGTTCGTTGGTGTTGATGATGGCAGTAGCAACGGTCAGCAAAACCAAAAATACCAGCGAAAACGGGGCAATTTCAGCCAGAAAATCCCCGAACGAAATTTGATAAAACCAGTAAATGAACAAATTTTGCGGATTGCCAAACGGTGAAATGGCGGAACCGGCATTTGCCGCCAGAATTTCGGCGATGACCAGCCAATCTTTCCGCTTGGTGTGTAGCAGCATTGTCAACGGTACAATTGCCAGCAATGCCACATCGTTGGTTACCACCATTGAAAAAAAGAAGGTCGCCAGCATCAGTTTGGTTGGAATGAACCGTCCCCGTTCCAACCGGCAGGCGATATTTTCCAGTATGGCATGCCGTTGCAACCCGGTGGTCACCACAAACAGCACAAACAAAATGTATAAAATTTCCGCATCGGAAATGGAATACGAGGGCAATCGGCGCAAAAAAAGAGAGGTGGAAACCACCCCCAGTGCAGATAGTATGAGCAGCCATTCTTTTTGGGCAAAAGTTTTCCATGTACGGCTCATAATGCCTCTTGCCGGGCGATGTTATGCCGAAATGAGCGCCAGCGCCGCCAGTGCCAGCGCGACCCCCGTCCACTGCGATTTTCCCATTCGTTCTTTCAGGATGATCCACGCCAGAAAAACCGTGGAAGCCGGATACAGCGATGAAACCATCGCCGCAATATCAAGCCGCCCGGCTTGGGTTGCCAGCACAAAAAACGCATTGCCCAGCGCATCGAATATACCGGCAGCGGCGACCGCCGGCAGATTCGGCAGGGGGATGCGCGCCGATTCGCCCCGCGTCAAAAGCGCAATGCCCATTAAACTCAGCGATGCGGCGCGCGCCGCCAACAGCGGGAAGAATGTTGATTCGGTGCCGGCGCGGTCAATAAAAATGAAAAACAGCCCAAAGGTAATACCGGCAAGTACCGGTAATTTCAAATCGCTGATTTTTAGCGGCTGGTGGGTGCTCAATCCGCCTGCCAACAGCCACACCGCCACCAGCGCCAACCCGAAACCGATTTGCTGCAATGTACCGGGTGCGCCTTCCGTTACCGCGGCAACGCCGAGCGGTAGCAGCGCGGTGGTTACGGCGGATACCGGCGCAACCACGCCCATCGTGCCGGTTGCCAGCGCGTGATAAAAGAGCGCCAGCCCGATGATGCCCACTGCGCCCGCCAGCGCGCCCCAACCCAAACTGCTCCACGGCGGCAAAGTTTTGTCGAAAATGAGCGCCAGCGCCACCAGCAATATCGCGCCCACCCCCTGCGAAACCAGCATCACAGTTAGTACGTTATTCCGTTTGGTTGCCATCCCGCCGATGAAATCGCCGCTGCCCCAACTGACGGCAGACAACGACCCGAGAAGGACGGTGAGAAATTCAGGTTTCAAGTTTCAGGTTCCAAGTTCAAGGTTTCAAGGTTGCAGGGTTGCAGGGTTTTAGGGTTTCAAGTCCAAAGTCCAAAGTCCAAAGTTTCAAGTTCAAGGTTCAAAGTTGCAGGTTCAAGGTTGCAGGGTTGCAAGATTCATGCATCACGTTTCACGCAATACGCAATACGCAATACGTTTTATACCTCACGCCTCACGTTTCCCCAATTGCCAATAACCAACCACCAGCATCAAAAACAACACGGTCAAGCCACTGATTGCCAGCCCGATTTTCCACGATAGGGGCGAAAATTCCATGCGCACCCGATGCTCGCCCGCGGGGACGGGCACGGCACGGAAGGCATAATTTGCCCGCAGCAGCGGCGCGGGGTTGCCGTCCACGGTGGCGTGCCAGCCCGGATACCACGCATCGGACAGCACCAGATAGCCCGCCGAATCGGTCTTCACGCCGATGTCCACCGTCTGCGCGCCGTAATCCAGAATTGCCAATTGCGTTTCGGGTTTCAGGTTTCGGGTTTCAAATTCCGACGTGGCGAGGCTTTGCTCCAAAATCACGATGGTTTCAGGGTTGAAATCGGGATTGCGGATGAGTTCCCACGCATTTTCGTGCGAGGCGGCAATTTGGGCGCGAGAGACAAACAGCACGCGGGGCAAGGCG
>CAYPNZ010000295.1:0-4438 GCA_964411845.1 uncultured Anaerolineaceae bacterium | reverse complement strand
CCGGCGGGGAAGGGGGGAGTGAGAGAGAGCGAGGGGGACTTCGTCCCCCTCGCTCTCCCCTTTTTTTGCCCCCTCCCCCAAATTTGGGGGAGGGGGTTAGGGGGAGGGGGCAAATTTCAAATTACACAAACACGTGTATCAGTCAAAAACACCGCTACCCATTCATCTGTATCGTGCTGTTAATGCACGTATTATACACATTCTTTAAAAATTGACGAATAGCCGCGGCTACTCGGGCAGATATTTTACCAGCCGCCAATGATTTCCCTGCGATGTGTGCGGTTTGTATTCCGCAATATCCATAATTTGGCGGACGATATGCAAACCGTACCCCCCCTCCGACGGGTCCATCGGGTCGGACATTGGCGGGGGAACCAAATCCGGGTTGAAACTTTCGCCTTGGTCGAAAATATCCACCTGCACGCCGGTGGTTGCCAGCGTTATTTTCCCGCTGATTTTGCCAGCCCGTCCGGCATACGAATGTTCAATCATATTGGTGCAAATTTCAGATACCGCCAGTTCCACCAAATAGACAAAATCCGCGCCCGACGGTCCCGCGGGCAGGTTTTTCAAGGTACGGCAAGCGGTGGTTACTTTCTCGGAAATTTCATTCAAATAGGCGGTGTCCGCCTGATATTCAAAAGGAATTTCCCGTTCGACCGCCCACGCTTGCTGTGCTTTTTGCTGTTCCTGTGATTGCCCGGTGAATTTTACCACCACCAGCGTGACATCATCGGTGGCGGTTTCGGTTTGCTGAAAATCGGCAAGGTGGTTCAGGATGATTTGTTTCAATACCACCGGCGAAGTGTCGGCATGGCGGTGAATCAAATCGCGCACGCGCTGCAAACCGAAGCGCTCGCCGTGCGGATTGCTGGCTTCGGTCACGCCGTCGCTGTACAGCACCAGCGTATCGCCCGGTGAAAGATGGACATATTGCGTCGGGCGGAATTCTTCGTGTTCAATGCCGATGGGCAGCGTGGTTGCTTTTAGCAAACGCGATGTTTTCGATTGGGCATGGTAGATGATGCCCGGCGTGTGCCCGGCGTTGGCATACGCCAGCACATTTTTGCGGGTATCTACCGTCGCCACAAACGCAGTGACAAACAATTCCGCCTGCGACAAATCGCGGTGCAGAATCTCATTCACCCGTTTGATGACAATATGCGGCTCTTGGCTGTGAAAGGCTTCCACGCGCAGCATCGTCCGCACCATCGAGGTGAACATCGCCGCCGGAATGCCTTTGCCCGCCACATCACCGACCGCCAGCGTTAAGTGCGCATCGTCCAACTGCACAAAATCGTAAAAATCACCGCCCACTTCATATGCCGGCGTGCTATTCACATCAATGGACAATCCGGCAAAATGGGGCACATCGCGCGGCAGCAAACTTTCCTGAATTTCCGCGGCGATTTCCAACTCGCGCCCGACCCGCTCTTGATGAATGAGTTCCTGCTGGAGCATAAAATTGTCAATAATCGCGCCCAATTGCTCGGCGATGGCGGTCATCAGTTTCATATCGCCGGCGGTGAATTGCCCCTGTTTGTTGATAAGCCCCAGCGTGGCGGTGGTGTTGCTGCCGGTGGTGATGAACGTTCCGGCGAAATTTCGCAGCGACGGCGGCGCTTCTCGCCACATTTTGCGGATGGTTGACGCATCGTTGATAACCAGCAACCGCTCGTTTTGGATGAGTTGCTCCAAAAACGACTGCGGGCAGCGTAACTCCGGGGGCAATGCCAAGCCGGCGGTTACACATTCTACCATTTCATCGTGTTTCAGCAGCACAAAAGCGGTATCAACCTTTGCCACACTGATAACTTCCTGCAAAACCGAGTTGAGCGCATCCTGCAAACTGGCTTTTTCCGCCATTGTTTGGGTGATGCGGTATACCAAATCGAGTTGATTCCACGCGGAAATCAATTCGTCGGTCATACTTTGCAGGGCAATTTCATTTTCCAAATCAACGCCGAACCGTTCGGCAAGCCACGTAAAAATGGGGCGGAGCTGCGGTTCGACAGTGGGGGTATACAAATAGCCGATACGCTCGCCCTGAATGTGGAACGGCTGCACCATCGCCGTCGAATCCGCATCTACCACCGGCTCGCCCCCTTCCAAACGAATGTCGGGCGCGGGGTCGCCGTTTACCGACAGCAGTACCGCGCCGTTCAAATCGAGCAGGTACAGCGTACCGCCGGCTGCCTCGCGCCATTGTCGCGCCAAACTGGTGAACAATTGCGGATTTTGTTTGATGGTTGTTTGAAAATCTCGCTGCATTGTATGCTAAATTTCTGCCATTGATTGGAGAGCGGCGGCATCTAAAATGGTGATGTGTTTGCGTCCGGTTTCGATGAATCCCGCCGCTTTAAATTCGTTGAGGGTTTGAGTGACGGTTTCGCGGTACACGCCCACCCGGTCGGCAAAATCTTGATGGGTGAAACCGCGAATGTCGCCGCCGGTTTTTTCGCCGAGTTCCAGCAACAGCGCTGCCAACCGCGCCGCCAAACTTTTGAATGCCAGGTCTTCCAACTGTTTTTCCACGCGATGCACTTTTGAAGTTAGCAGTTGCATCATACGCAGCCCAACCTGCGGTTTTTCGACAACCATCCGTTCAACATCATGGCGGCTCATCACGCACAGCACACAATCTTCGCTGGCTTCGGCAAACGTATCGTGCATTTCTTGCCCCAACAGCGCCATTTCGCCGAAAACCGTTCCCGCTTCGGCGGTATCCACCACCAACTTTTTGCCGTCCGGCGAAATTTTATAAAACTGCACCTGTCCTTTTTTCAGGATGAACAACACTTCGGTGGCATCTTCCGGCTGAAAGAAGACTTTGCCGCGCCGGCAGGTGGTCATCGTCAGTGCGGCATCCATTTTCTCGATTTCCGGCTGCGATAAATCCTGAAAAATATCAATCGTTTTCAGATACGCAATTTTGGGCGTTGCGGCAGGGGTCATCGGTTTCACCTTTCTTGATAGCGAGATTGTATCTTGAATGCGTAAAAACCACAAATAAAAAACCGCCCGGTGAAGGGGCGGGGGAGAAGGTTGGTTGATTGGAGATGGCGCGCGATGACCAATCTCCAATCAACCGATAACCAATTAACTGCGCAATTTTGCGCCGAGTTGTTTTTCCAGCGCTTTGACGATGCGGTTTTGCTGTTTGGCAACCACTTTGTCGTTCAGCGTTTTATCGGGCGATTGGAACCAGAGGTTGTATGCCATGCTCTTTTTGCCCGCGCCGATTTGCTCGCCGCGATAAATATCGAACAGACGCACATCCGCCAGTAAAAAGCCGCCCGCTTTGCGAATGACCGCTTCCAATTCGGCGGCAGAGACCGATTCGTCCACCACCACGGCGATGTCCTGCTGCACGGCGGGGAAACGGGGCACGGGTGCAACGCGATACGAATCGCTTGCCAGCGTGATGAGTGTTTCCACATCCAAATCGGCGGCAAGCACCGGCACATCTTCCGGCAGTTCATACGCCGCCGCCACCTGCGGGTGGAGTTGCCCCATCACACCGAGCACGGTACTGCCCGAAACAATTTCCGCCACGCGACCGGGGTAAAATGTGGGGTGTTCCGTGGGGCGATAGCGCACATCCGGCACGTGCAACCCGTCGAGCACGGCTTCGATGATGCCTTTCATATCGAAAAAGTCGGCAGGGGCGGCGTTGCCGTCTTGCCAATTGTGCGGCGCGCGCGGACCGGAAAGTACCAGCGCCGCGCGGGTTTGCTCAACGGGCAGGATGTCATTTTCGGTGGGCAGAAAAACCGCCGAAACCTCAAAAAGCGCCAGTTCATCGGTGAAACGGCTGTTGGCGGCGGCAATTTCCAGCACGCTGTTCAGCAGGCTGCGCCGCATCACCCGCCGGTCGGCGGTGGACGGGTTCACCAGCGCGACATATTGGCTGTCGTCCAGCGGTTTGCCGTTGGGCAGCAACCGCGCTTCGGCTTCGGGGGTGGTCAGGCGGTAGGTGATAATTTCCTGCATGCCCACATCCACCAGCAAATCTTGCAGGGTCATTTCCCAATCGAGTTTGGGGTTATTGCGCTGGGGCGGCAAAGCGTCCACCAATTCGGTGTGCGGAATTTTATCGTAACCGTACATGCGCACAATTTCTTCCACCAAATCCGCCCGCCCGATGACGGGGTCGGCGCTGATGTCCAACCGATGGTCGGGCACGGTTACACGCAGGCGGTCGTCGCCGAGGGGTTCGCAAACAAATTCCAAGCCTTCCAGATACCCGCGGATGGTGTCGCGGTCAAGTTCGATGCCCAGCAGCCGGGTCACATCGGCGGTGGAAAGTTCCAGTGTGACGGTTTCCGGCGGCAACGGATAGTTGTCCACCATATCGGCGGAGATGATGCCGCCCGCCAGGGCGTGAATCAATTTTGCCGCCCGCAGTGCACCGAGCATCGCCTGCGACGGATGCACG
>CAYPNZ010000294.1:0-4445 GCA_964411845.1 uncultured Anaerolineaceae bacterium | reverse complement strand
CTGACGGCTGTATGCTGTTGCCGTCCGCTTCTTGCCGTCGAACGTTGGCTGCAATTTGTGACCATAGCTTTCGGATGACTGTCGGCAGTTAGCCGAATTGGTGAGTGAGAAGGGGCTAAGTTAAATTCAACTTGTTTATCTTTCAAGGTAACTGTTTTTCTCAAATATCTTTGTTCTAAAAGGTTCGGTTGATATTTAGGTGAAAATTTTGAGTTTCATCGGTTTGCCGCGATTTTTCCGTTGTGGGCAAAAAATTGAGCGCCGCCCTGTAAATTTCCGCCGGCGATAATTTTTTGCCTTGCCGGAAACTATGTCGAAAATTCTTGCCGCCTTGTCGGAAACTATGCTGAAAACCCCTTTCACCTTGTCGAAAACTATGTCGAAAACTATGCTGAAAATTAAAAAGAGGCTTTTTTGAGTGTTTTGGGGCTATATTGGTGAAAAACAGACGCGAGCCGTGATAGATGCCGCCTCGGAGTTTGGCAATGGTAGATTTTGCCAAAAAGCACGCCCGGAGGGATTCGAACCCCCAACCGTCAGTTCCGAAGACTGATGCTCTATCCATTGAGCTACGGGCGCACAACTGCCGATATTTTATCACGATTGATACAATTGACAAATTTCCCGCTGTCACATCCGCTGCGTTTGTTCCTCATTTCTCAAATTGACCGAGACAGCAAATCCCGCTATAATCACCATAAATTGCAGTTGAAAATACACGTCATGGTGGCAAAAATTTATGTGGAAAGAATACTTCTCCCCCAACACATTACAGGAAGCATTACAACTTTTGGACAAGTATCAATCGCGGGCGCGCATTATTGCCGGCGGCACCGACCTGATTTTGGAAATTCAGCGGCATGTGCGCCAGCCGGAAGTGGCAATTGACATTACCCGCATCGAGGCGCTGGATGCCATCACGCTGGATGATAATGACCGCATCCATATTGGACCCGCGGTCACGCACAATCAGGTGGTCGGCTCGGCTTTGTGCCGCGAACGCGCTTTCCCGCTGGTGAAAGCCTGCTGGCAAGTCGGCTCGCCGCAAATTCGCAACCGGGCAACCGTGGCGGGCAATCTGGTCACCGCTTCTCCGGCGAACGATACCATTGCCCCGCTGCGCGCGCTGGATGCCGAAATTGTGCTGGCAAGCGTCAATGGCGAACGGGCGATGTCGCTGGCGGAATTTTTCAAAGGGGTGCGCAAAACCGCTCTGCAGCCGAACGAAATGGTGGTGGATGTTCGTTTTCCCGCCCTGCAGCCGAATCAGGTCGGCACGTTTGAAAAATTGGGTTTGCGCAAAGCGCAGGCAATTTCCGTCATCAGTGTGGCGACGGTTCTTACTTTTGACGGCGCCACCGTTACCGATGCGCGCATTACGCTGGGCAGCGCCGCGCCGACCATCGTCCGCGCCACCGATGCCGAACAGTTTTTGCGGGGCAAAGAACTGTCGGAAGCGGTGATTGCCGAAGCGGGTGAGTTGGCGAAAAAAGCCGCCAAACCCATCAGCGATGTGCGCGGCAGCGCGGAATATCGGCGGTATGCGGTGGGCGTTTATACTCGCCGCGCGCTGCAATCGTTGCGCGACGGCACGGAAAAAGACGCCGTCCCCGTTCATCCGGTGATGCTGTGGGGAGAAAGCGACGGACATTTCCCGCCGCGCCGGCTGGACGAAAATCACCATCGCGCCGACAGTGACGACGCCATTGTAACCATCGTCAACGGCGAACCGAAAGTGGTGCGGCACGCCAACGATAAAACGCTGCTGCGGATGCTGCGCGAAGATTTGCATCTGCCCGGCACCAAAGAAGGCTGCGCCGAAGGCGAATGCGGAGCGTGTACCGTCTTTTTGGATGGCATTGCCGTGTTGAGTTGTTTGGTTCCCGCCACACGCGCCCATCACAGCGAAATTATCACCATCGAAGGGATTGACCGGCATCCCGTGCAGGAAGAATTTGTGGCGGAAGGTGCGGCACAGTGCGGCTATTGCACGCCCGGCTTCATTATGAGCGGGGTATCGCTGCTGACCGAAACGCCCGCACCCACCACCGACGACATCAAACAAGGCTTTGCCGGAAATTTATGTCGCTGTACCGGCTATTATAAAATCATCTCTGCGGTAGAAAAAGCCGCAAAAACAGAAGAGGAGGGGGCATAATGGCTATCGTTGGAGAATCCGTCCACCGTCTCGACAGTTGGGGAAAAGTAACGGGCAAAACACTGTACCCCGGCGACCGCGATTTTGAAAATCAATTGTGGATGAAGGTACTTTTTGCCAACCGACCCCACGCCCGCATTTTAAAAATTGATACCGCCGCCGCCGAAGCATTGGACGGCGTGATAACCGTGCTGACCGCCGCCGATGTGCCGGTGAATGAATACGGCTTGCAAAAACCCGACCAGCCGGTGTTGTGCGGACCCGGTTCAACCAAACCGGGCGCGGATGTGGTACATTTTGTCGGCGACCAAGTTGCCGTTGTCATTGCCGAAACGGAACAAATTGCCGAGCGTGCCCGCGACCTGATTCAGGTGGAATATGAGGATTTACCGGTGATTACCGACCCCTTCGCCGCGATGGCAGACAATGCGCCGCAATTGCATGTGGATTGTCCCGACAATGTGGCATATACCGACCGCATTCGTTTTGGCGACCCCGATTCGGCGTGGGATGATTGCGATGTGATTGTGGAAGGCACCTACCACACCCCGCCGCAGGAACACGCTTATTTGCAGCCCGAAGCGGGCACGGCAACCATTGATGACGAAGGGCGCATTACCGTCTATTGTGTCGGACAGTGGGCGTGGGAAGAGCAAATGCAAATTGCGCATGCGCTCGATATGCCGCCGGAGAAAATTCGGGTGGTGTACGATGCCATCGGCGGCGCATTCGGCGGGCGAGAAGATATTTCCATCCAAATAATTTTGGCGCTGGCAGTGAAAAAATTGCAGGCAATGGGCATCAACCGTCCCGTCAAACTCATCTGGTCGCGCGAAGAATCCATCATCGGGCACTGCAAACGTCACCCGATGACCATTTTTGCCAAATGGGGCGCGAAAAAAGACGGCACGCTGGTTGCCTTTGAAACAAAAATCATCGCCGATGCGGGCGCATATATGTACACCAGCAACAAAGTGTTGGGGAACGCCGTGATTACCTGCAGCGGTCCGTATGCCTGGCAGCATGCCAAAGTAGATGCCCACGCCGTGTACACCAACAATTTGCCGCATGGTGCGTTCCGCGGGTTTGGCGCGCCGCAGGCACAATTTGCCGCCGAAAGTCAAATGAACAAACTGGCGGAAAAACTGGGCATTGACCCGGTGGAATTGCGTATGAAAAACCTGCTGAACGAAAATACCCCGCTGACGGTGGGCACGCCCATCCCCGGGGGCATCAGCCTGAAAACCGTGCTGGAAGATGCCGCTCGCGCCATCGGCTGGACGCAAGATGCCGCCGGACACTGGCTTGCGCCGCAAGTGAGCGGCACAAACGGAACCCAACGCGGCGTGGGTATTGCACTCGGCTTTAAAAATATCGGATTCAGTTTCGGCTATCAGGAAAACAGTTGGGCGCGGGTGCGGCTGGAAGGCGATGCCGAAATTCAAGCGGCGCATCTGTATATTGCCGGTGCGGATGTGGGGCAGGGGCATCACACCGCTATGGCGCAAATTGCCGCCGAAACACTCGGTGTGCCGTTGGAAAAAATAGTGCTGCACGTATCCGACACCGCCATCACCGACAGTTCCGGCAGCGCGTCGGCATCACGGCTCACGTTTATGGCGGGGAATGCGGTTGCCGGCGCGGCACAAGCCGCGCTGAAAAAATGGCAGGATGAAGAACGTCCCGCCGATGCGGCATACACCTATCTTGCCCCCAAAACCACCCCCTTCGACCCGGAAACCGGGCAGTGCATGCCGAACTTTGCCTACGGGTATATTGCCGAAGCGGTAGATGCTTCGGTGGATACCGACACCGGTTTTGTGACCGTGCATCGGGTGGTTGTTGCCGATGATGTCGGCAAAGCCATCAACCCGCAACAGGTGGTCGGGCAAATTGAGGGCGCAATTGTGCAGGCACACGGTTACGCCGTGACGGAATCATTTAAAATGCGCGACGGACGGGTGCTCACGCCGCATTTCAGCACCTATCTCATCCCCGGCATTTACGACATTCCCGAACGGGTGGATTCCATTTTGGTGGAAGACCCGCACCCCGAAGGACCGTTCGGCGCGCGGGGGATGGCGGAAATGCCGTATGTTATTTATGCCCCGGCAGTTACCGCCGCAGTAAAAAATGCCACCGGCGTGTGGTTCGATGAATTTCCGCTAACGCCGGAACACGTGTTGCGCGGATTGGGAAAACTGTGATACCGGCGGGGCGGGTAACTCGCTACTTGCCGCTCACTTTTGACAGAGTCGCCCGTTGTGGCTATAATGCGCCCGTAAAA
>CAYPNZ010000293.1:0-4446 GCA_964411845.1 uncultured Anaerolineaceae bacterium | reverse complement strand
CAAACGGAGGAAATATGGCTCAACACGTTATCCCCATGAAAGCCCTGCTTGAAGCAGGCGTCCACTTTGGACACCGCACGCCGCGCTGGAACCCGAAAATGCGGCGCTACATTTTCACCCAGCGCAACGGCATCCACATCATCGACCTGCAACAAACAATCCGCGCAATTGACCAAGCCTACCAACTGGTGCTCGATACGGTTGCCAGTGGCGGCACGGTACTGTTTGTCGGCACCAAACGGCAAGCGCAAGACAGCGTTCAGCAAGAATCGGAACGCTGCGGCATGCCGTATGTTACCCAACGCTGGCTCGGCGGCACGCTGACCAACTGGCGCACCATTCGCCAGCGGATTGACTATTTGCTGCAATTGGAAAAACAGCAGGCACGCGGCGAATTTACCCGCCTTGTCAAAAAAGAAGCCTTGTCGAAAGAAAAGGAAATCAACCGTTTGAACCGGCGGCTGGGTGGCTTGAAAACAATGACCCGCCTGCCGAACCTGCTCTTCATCACCGACATCCGCCGCGAAAGCATCGCCGTGGCAGAAGCCAACACCCTGGGCATTCCCATTTTGGCAATGGTAGATACCAACTGCGACCCCGACCCCATCGATTACATCATCCCCTCCAATGACGACGCCATTCGCGCCATTCGGCTCATCGTTTCCAAAATGGCAGATGCCGTACTGGAAGGTAAAGCCATCCTCGCTTCGGAAGAAGCCGAAGTGGAAGAAGTGGAAATGGCTGATGACGAAGACCAATCGCGCTATTTGGGACCGAGCACGCTGGCAAAACTTCACGTGGGCGATGAATCCGGTGATGAAACCGCAGATGAAACCGCCGAAGAAGCGATAGCCGAAGAACCCGAAGACGCAGCAAAAACCGAAACAACCGAAGAAGCATAAAATACACTGAATTTTAGGAGGCACAATTTCATGGCTATTACCGCAGCTATGATTAAAGAATTACGTGAAGCAACCGGCGCGGGAATCCTCGATTCTAAAAAAGCGTTGGAAGCCAACGACGGCGATTTTGACAAAGCCGTAGAATACCTGCGAGAAAAAGGCTTGGCAAAAGCCGCCAAAAAAGCCAGCCGCGCCGCCAACGAAGGGTTGGTCATCGCGCTGGTAGACGGCAAAAATGCCGCACTCGTTGCCGTAAACTGCGAAACCGACTTTGTGGCACGCACCGATGACTTCCGCACATTTGCCGAAGGGCTTGCCCAACGTGTGCTTGCCGACCCGAATTTGGATTCGGTAGAAGCATTGCTGGCTGCCCCCGCTGCCGACGACCCCGCCAAAACCGTCGCCGACAGCATTCAAGAAGCCATCAGCAAATTGGGTGAAAACATTGTTTTACGCAATGTTGCCCGTTACGTTCAAAGCGGCGCCGGCGTCATCGAAGGTTACGTCCACTTGGGCGGAAAAATCGGCGTGCTGGCGGAACTCGGCGTGGCAGATGCCGCCGCCGAAGGCGACGCCCTGCACGAATTGGCACACGACATTACCCTGCAAATTGCCGCCGCGCGTCCGCAGTACCTTTCCCGCGATGATGTTCCCGCCGAAATCATCGAAAAAGAACGCAGCATTTTGATGGCACAACTGCAAGATGAAAAGAAACCCGATAACATCAAACAACGCATCGTCGAAGGTCGGCTGAACAAATTCTACAAAGAAGTTTGTCTGCTTGACCAACCGTTTGTAAAAGACGACAGCCTGTCCATCAAACAGGTTTTGGAAAATGCCGGCAAGCAGTTCGGCACAACCGTAAAAATAAATCGATTTACCCGATTTGAACTAGGCGCAAGTTAACCACCAAAAAGCCGGAGACAATCGCTTCTCCGGCTTTTTTTGAATCCTGTCAGGAGCAACCGATGAGTGTACCGAAATATCGCCGTATTTTGCTAAAATTGGGGGGCGAAGCGCTGGCAACGCCGGAAGGCAGAGGCATCGACCCGCACGCCGCAAATATTCTGGCAGAGAAAATTAAACTGGTCAAAGACCTCGACGTGCAAATTGCCATCGTCATTGGTGCCGGCAACCTGTGGCGCGGTATGAAAGACGGCGCGCCGCACGGCATGGAACGCGCCACCGCCGACCACATGGGTATGCTCGCCACCGTGATGAACTCGCTGGCGCTGGCAGATGCCCTCGCTCGGCATGGCATTGTTACCCGTGTGCAAACCGCCATCGAAATGAAAGCGCTGGCAGAACCGTACATCCGTCTGCGCGCCATTCGACATATGGAAAAAGGGCGGGTGGTTATTTTGGGTGCCGGTACCGGCAACCCGTATTTCACCACCGATACCGCCGCCGCCCTGCGCGCCATGGAAATTGATGCCGAAGTACTCATCAAAGCCACAAAAGTAGACGGCGTATACGACAGCGACCCCCAAACCAACCCCAACGCCCGAAAATTCGACCAACTGACCTACATCGAAGCGTTAAACCGCGGCTTGCGCGTGATGGACAGCACCGCCTTAACCCTGTGCATGGAAAATCAAATGCCCATCATCGTGTTGAACCTGTGGCAAGATGACAGCGTGCGGCAAGCCGTGCTCGGCAAAAAAGTGGGAACCCTTATCTGCCCATAATTGAACTTTGTGCTAAAATATATTGTAAATCGTCAATCAAGCACATCATACCAACCGAAGGAGGTTCCCAATGATAAAAGAAGTGTTAAACGAAGCCAAAGCAGGCATGGAAAAAACTGCGGAGGTGCTGAGCAACGACCTTGCCAGCATCCGCACCGGGCGCGCCTCCACCGCACTCGTCGAAAAGATTCGAGTGGATTATTACGGTACGCCAACCCCCTTGCAGCAACTGGCGCTCATCTCCGTGCCCGAAGCCCAACTTATCACCATCCGCCCCTTCGACCCCGGTGCCATCAAAGATATTGAACGCGCGCTTTTGCAATCTGACTTGGGTATTACCCCCAATAACGACGGTAAACTCATCCGGTTACAAATTCCACCCCTCACCGAAGAACGGCGCAAAGACCTTGCCAAACAGGTACACGCTCGGGTAGAAGAAGCCCGCGTGGCTATCCGCAACCATCGCCGCGACGCGCTGGAAGACCTGCGCGAACTGGAAAAAGAGAAGATGATTTCGGAAGATGCGTTTTACGGCGCAAAAGACGATTTACAAAAACTCACCGATGAATACGTGAAGAAAGTCGGCGAAATCGGTCAGGCAAAAGAAAAAGAGATTATGTCTATTTGACCGTTGCGGAATAACTTAATGGCGAATGAACACATTTTAGAAGCAGAAAAAACCGATACCGACTTTCCACCGTTGCCCAAAGTACCGCATCATGTCGGCATTATCATGGACGGTAACGGACGCTGGGCAAAACAGCGCAATTTGCCCCGCACCATGGGGCATCGCGCCGGCGCAGAAAATCTGCGCGGCATCATCGAAAGCACGGTGGAATTCGGCGTAAAAATTTTAACCATTTATGCCTTTTCCACAGAAAACTGGAAACGCCCCAAAACCGAAGTGAAGGGGCTGATGAGCCTGTTGCACTATTATTTTAACCGCGAATTGGATGAACTGTTGAAAAACGGGGTTCGGGTGCGGCATTTGGGCAAAATGGACGGCATTGCTCCCCGCACCCAAAAAGAAATTCGGCAAGCGGTGGAAAAAACAGCCCACAACGACCGGCTCATTTTAAATGTCGCCTTCAACTATGGCGGGCGTGCCGAAATTATTGACGCCATTCGACAAATTGTCGCCGCAAAAATACCCCCGGCAGAAATTACCGAAGAAACCGTTAACCGATTTTTGTATACCGCCGGTCAACCCGACCCCGACCTGATTATCCGCACCAGCGGCGAGTTTCGCACCAGCAATTTTTTAACATGGCAGGCGGCATATTCCGAATATTATATCACGCCTATTTTGTGGCCCGATTTTAACAAGCAAGCCTACTATCAAGCCTTAAAAGATTTTAGCCGGCGCAAACGCCGCTTTGGCGGGCTGGATGATGAAGAAAATTCGGCATAATTTTGCCGCAATAAAAAAGACCGCGCATCGGGCGCGGTTTTTTTATTGAAACAGGTTTTCAAACAACGTTAAAACACAAACGACAATCCAAACATCACCAAAACCATCAGCACCGTTAAAAATAACATCGTGCGCATATCATCATACACATAATAATAATCTTTCACAAAATCTACGGTTGTCTGCACTGCCGACGGTTTTGCGGTAGCAACCGCCGCTTTGGGCTGCCGAGGTTGAACCGCTGCCTGCTGTGTTTTTTTACTGCGTGATTTTCGAGAACGTTTTGCCATAATATCTCCTCCAACATGCGCCGATTGTACGCTTCAATCGGGATTTTGGCAATTTTACGGTGCTATACTTCGCGTCCGGCGTAGTTGCGAGCGTAATAGGCTTCGTATGCCGCCCCCGATTTTATCTTCCGCCACCAATCTTCATTATCTACATA
>CAYPNZ010000292.1:0-4465 GCA_964411845.1 uncultured Anaerolineaceae bacterium | reverse complement strand
CACCCCCCCCAGCGCGACAAACAGCCACCACAGTGAGGGCAACACCACCGACAGCAACAACACGCCGGCAATGTTCACCGCGCTTTCCCAGCGAAAGAAGGCTTCTTGCAATATGGCGTTTCGAGCGCGTTTTTCCAGTTTACGACGAGATTCAGACATCGGTTGCGCTATTCTTCAAGCCCCAGACGGCGACGTCGTTCCGCCAATTGGTCATCCAAACGGGCTTTGTTCAACACATCATCCATGCGGGTATCAAGCCGGTCGGAATACGTTTCCATTTCCGCGTCGGCGCGGTCTAACCGGCTGCGAATGGCATCGCCCACCCGGGCAATATCGCTGTCGCCAATGCCCTGCAAATCGTCCAGCGAGCGGATGGTTTTGGCGGCAATTTCTTTCGATTTTGCCAGTTCCAGCAACGCCAGCAAATGTTCGCGCTCTTGTTTGATGGTGGTCAGTTTGGCTTCCAGTTTCAGCCGGGCATCTGCCAGTTTATCGGCTTCGCGTTTCTGCGTTTCAAACTGTTCCCGATACTGATTCGCCATATCAATTTTGGAATTGTATTTGCTTTGCGCCGCCATCGCCAAATCTTCTTTTCCGGCGCGCAGCAACCGGTCAATATCGTTGTCCAACTGCTCGGCTTCGGCTTGAAAAATTTTCCATTTGCGTTCCAGGGTTTTCACCTGCCCGCGCACGGTAATGAGTGCATCCTGCAAATCATCCAGATTGTCTTCCGCCTGCCGGATGTATTCATCCAAAACGGCGACCGAGTTGGCTTTTAGGGCTTTATCTACCAGTGCATGCAGATTTGCCGAAATAAGGGTTTGAACTTTGCTGAATAACGATGCCATAAATGTACGCTCCTTTTTTTGATTGACTGTACTATATCATAATTTTGAACACCGGTGCGGACAAAAAACCGACAGTTGCCCGATAGTTACCCTTTTTGCAGGCGATAGCCCCGCCCGCGCACGGTGATGAGATAACGCGGCTCGGATGGATCCGGTTCGAGTTTTTGGCGCAGCCGGCTGATGAGTTTTTCAATACGGGCGTCATCCACTTCTTCGATGTAATCTTCGCCCCATACAGCTTCGACGATGGCGTATTTGTCGCAAATTTTGCCCAGATTGCCATACAGCAGCAACAACAGCCGATATTCCAGTTTGGTCAGCGCTTCCGTTTGCCGACCATCCACAAACACTTGCCCGGCATCCACATCCACGCGCACCCCGCGTTCGACGGGCGCTTTGACCAGATGCTGCCGTTTGACAAACGCCTCGAACAGTTTGGCAAAAATTGCCGTTTGCCCGTCTCCGTTGGCGCGTAAAATACCGTCGCGGAGCAATTCTTTTTCCAGCGGCGATGGCAACGGTTTCTCCGCCACAAAATTAAGCAGGGCTTCGCGTTTTTCAAAAGACAAGCCGCGCCACAATTTGGCACATTCCACCCGAATGTTGGCATTTTCCGCCAATTGAGCCACCACCAACCGGCTGTCGCGGGTAACGCCGTCAACGGTGTGCGCTGCCAGCACGTGACACACCGCTTCCAGCAAACCGGGATGCCCGCCCGATTGTTCGGCAATAAAAGTGACATCGTCTTCCGAAAAACGAACATCGTTGGCGGCGGCAAAGTGTTGCACCACCTGCTTCAAATCTTCCCGTTCCAGCGTCCGCAAAATGTGGGTGTGATGGGTGAACAGTTCGGCAAATTCGCCGATTTCCGGCGTGTTGCGCAATTTTAGCAGCGGCGCGCCCACGCCCACCACATAAATCAATCGCTGCGGATATTTATCTCGCAAAGCGCGCAAATTCAAAAAAACGCGCGATTCCAATTCGCGGAATACTTCATCGAATTCATCGAAGAGCAGCACCAGCCGCCGCGACCACCGCTCGCACAGCGCAATAATCGCTTGGTTGAAACTGAGCGCGTTTTGAAAGTCATCGGTGGGCGCAACCACCTGCCGGTATGCCTCATCCACTTCGGCAATGAGGTCGGGGTCGGCGGAAAGGGTTTTTAACTGATTGAGAATGCTGCGCAAAACCAGTTCGTAAAACCCCTGCCCGGTTAACTGCAATTGCAGGTTGAAATCAATGTAAACAAAACCGTACTCGCCGGTATCGGCGTCGGGCAGCAATTGCGATTGCAACCCCAGCCGGTGAATGTGACGCAGTAGATTCGATTTTCCAATGTTGCTGATGCCCACCACCGCGCAGCAATCGTTGTGGCGGATACACTGCGCCACCGTTTGCAAATCATCTTTGCGGGTCGTTGGTTGTATCTGCGGAGTGTCCATACTGACTGCCTTTAAATTTTCGAGCGTTAATCGTTTGCATTATACCACAGCACCCGCCAAAAACTCAATTCGCTCATTGACGGCTGTTTGTAATTTCCACCCGTCCCAAATTGACCGTTGTTTTGCCCGTTTCATCCACGGGTAGTGGTTCGCCCGTGTCGGAATGATAAAAAATCAGGTCGAGCCAATATTGCCCGGCGGGCAATTCTGCCGGCACATCGAGCCGCATGGGGTAGCGAATGGCATCGCCGACGCGCCACCGGGGGCTGAAAAACCGATTCCCCGCGGGCCATTCATCTGCCTGCGCGGCGAGATGCCCCTGCGCATCCCACAATTTCAGAGAGACGGCAATCGGCGCGTCCGCCGACACATCGCCCACCACATCGAGCCACCACGTCACAAAAATCGCCTCGCCGGGGCGATACTGCCGCCCCAACGGCACAATCCCCCGCAACCGCAGTTTCCCGCCGAAGGTGGCGGTCAACGGCTGCGGCGGGTTCGGCTGCGCGCCGGTATCGAACCCCTGCACGCGGAAAAATGAGGGTCCCGCCACGGGAATGTCCGCCACCATGCGAGTATTTTCCGCCAGCCACTGCCGAATCACCCCCTGCGGGTCGGTGACGGTATCGTATGCCCGCAGCATCCAAATGCGCGGAAAGGTTTGTCGCACCCGTTCCAGCGCGGCGATGGTCTCGGCGGTGGACATAGCGTAAAAGTCGGATTGCGGGTCGCCCCAGCCGAGCGACGGGTCGCCGTACACCGTGCCCGTTTGCAGCACCAGCGGGGCGTATGGATTGCGGAAGGTGCGCGGGTCGAAGTCGGTCAGGCGCAAATAGCCGCTCACCGGCGCGGAAAAATAGACGCGCAGCGCGGTGTAGGTGTAACCCGCGTTGACCAGAATCACATCGCCGGGTCGCCATTTTTCCTGCAAAATCGCCACCGCCCCGCGCAGGTCGTCGGCGGCATAACGAGGGTTGGTGTGCAGTTCGGCAATCGCCCAACCGGATGCCGCCAGCCACACCCCCGCGCCGATGACTGCCAACGCGCGCCGTCGCTGCCACAGCCACGCCAGCCCCGCACCCAAGATAATGTAAAACGGGGGGGAATAGGTGAACAAATAGCGGACGTGATACAGCGGCGAGCCGGTGACGAGCGGCGCGGCGATGATGATGCCGAGCGGCAGAAAGGTGAGCGCGGGGAGCAAAATTCGGGGTGCGGGGCGTTTCAACACCGCCAGCCCGACAGCGAACAGCGCGGCAGTCACTATCAACGCCCACCAAATTTGCGCCGGTTGGATGGACTCGCCCACCGAAAGCGCGTTCCAACTCTCCGTCAGAATATCCCCCAACGGGATGACACTGCGCCACGGCGGCACGGGCGGTTGAGTCGCCTGCCGCCATGCAATCGGCACCCACGGCAGATAGAGCATCGCCGCGCCGAAATTTGCCGCCAGCCACGGGATGAGATTTCGCCGCCGGAGCAAAATTATCAGCAAAAATAGATTCAGCACGATGAGCAAAAATGCAAAATAATACAGAACATACAACCCCAGCGCGGCAATCAGCGCGTAACCGATTGCCCATCTGCGCCGCGAAACGGTCTGCGGGCGGGCGGAAAGCAGTTCGGGCGCGAACGCCATCAGCGCGAAAATGACCGCCAGCACGCCCAAAAACGCGCCGAGGGTGTACATGCGCACTTCCTGCGAATACCACAGGTTGTACGGCGACAGCGCGACCAGCGCCGCCGCCCACTGCGCCGCCGATGCGCCCGCCAGTCGTTTTGCCAGCGCATAAACGGCGACGATGAGCAGCATGCCGAATATCACCGAGAAGAACGCCAGCGCGAATTCGGACTCGCCCGTCAGCGCGCGCCAGCCGTGCAGCAACAGGTAATAGCCGGGCGGATGAATGTCGCGGGCGGTGTGGGCAATCAGCGCGGCGGTGGATTTTCGCGCCAGCACCGCGCTGACGGTTTCATCGTACCACAGGCTCTGCGCCCCCAGCCGGAAGAGGCGCAGGGCGAAGCCAATCAACAACAGTAACGGCAGTTTGAAATTGCGGGGTTTGGGGTTAAAGTCCAAAGTCCAAAGTCCAAGGTTGCAGGGTTGCAGGGTTGCAAGTTCAAAGTCCAAAGTCCAAAGTCCAAAGTCCAAAGTCTAAAGTTCAAGGTTGCAGG
>CAYPNZ010000291.1:0-4490 GCA_964411845.1 uncultured Anaerolineaceae bacterium | reverse complement strand
CGAATTTCGTTGGCGTGAAAAACGATGATGATGATGGATGCCAGCGTTGCCAGCGTGATGATACCGGCATTATAAACCAGCCGGTCGCCGCGGTTCTGCATCCAGCGGGGCATAAACCCGTCGTGCGCCAAAAACGAACTGACGCGCGGAAAATCTTGAAAACCGGTGTTTGCCGCCAAAATCAAAATCATCATCGTAAAAAACTGTACCCAGCCGTAAATAAAAGTGCCGCCGGGCAAACCGGTGGTGACGGCGCGGGTCATTTGCGACAGGATACTTTCCGCTTCGTATGGCATCAAATTTAAATGGGTGGATAAAAAGGTGATACCGACAAACAGGGTCATAGCGATAGTGCCCATGGCAATCATTGTTTCCGCGGCGTTTTTTGCCTCCGGCGGCTTGAAGGCTTGCACGCCGTCGCTGATGGCTTCGATGCCGGTGAGCGCGGTACAACCCGCCGCGAAGGCGCGGGTGAGCAGCCAAATATACAAAAATCCGACGGCGGTGCTGTCCATACCGGCGAAAGCGGGCAGCGGGTGCTCAATCGGTACGGGGGGCGGCGCGCCAAACACACCGAACAACCGAATCAGCCCGATGATGACGGTTATCAGCACGCCGAGCACGAAAGCATACGTTGGAATGGCGAAAATGGTACCGCTTTCGCGCACGCCGCGCAGGTTTATCCAGGTGAGAATCAAAACCGCCAGCAGCGCCAATTCCAAACTGTATGGAAACAGTTGCGGCAGGGCGGAAGTGATGGCGCGCACGCCCGCCGAAACGGACACCGAGACGGTCAAAATATAGTCAATCAGCAGCGCCGCCGCGGCAAATAGCGATGGCAGCGTGCCCAGATTGTCTTTGGTGACCATGTACGCCCCGCCACCTTTGGGGTAGTGGGTAATGGTTTGCGTGTAACTGAACACCACCAGCAAAACCAGCGTCATCACGCCCAACGCCAGCGGCAGGGTGAGTTTCAGCGCCGATGAGCCAACGAGAATCAGCACGGTCATAATGGCTTCGGTGGCGTAAGCGTTGCTGCTGATGGGGTCGGAGGCGAAAACTGCCAGCGCGCGAATCTTGTCGAGCCGCTCGTGCATTTCTGCGCGGGTGGGGAAAGGTTCGCCGAAGAGGATGCGTTTGATACGTTTGTATGAAATGCTCATCGTCACTCCTTTTATGGCGAAAATGGCGAGAATTTTTTCTCACAAACCACAATTATAGCCTTTATGAGCATTCCATCAAAAAAACGTGGGATAGTCGTGTTTGCTTCCTTCAATACGATTCTCACTGCGTTCGAGACTATGCAGTCTGCGGTTGTTATCACCGCCGCCGGTATATCACCGTGCGGTCGTTGCGATATGCCACTGCCATCTCGCCCGCTTGCACCAGCGCATCAAACCGCGCCTGCGATTGTTCGCCGTACAGCGCGCGTTCAATTTGCCCGAAATAAACATATTCAATGCCCAGTTCATCCATCAAATCGAGTGTCCGTCCGGGGTCGGTGGCGAACCAAAATTGGTTGACCAACCCGTCGCGCCGCCCCAATTCCTGCGGAAAATGCTGCTCGCTTTGGTGCAGCCCCCCCAATACCGATGGCAGCCCGGTATATGCCGCCACGCGCATCCCCCATTCGCGGTAATAGCCGATTTTCGCTTCGGCGATGACGGGCGTGCCATGGATATTTTTTTGCATCCATGTGATGGCATCGTAATCGTAGCGCAAATCGTAGGTGACATTTTCCCAACTGAACTGCCCGACGGTCATATATGCCATCCCGTCGAGGGTGTTGCGCGGCGGCTGCGCCCCCGGAAAACGATTATTCAGCCGGGCGCGCGTTCCCAGCACAAAAAAGACCAAACTGCTGAACACCATCACCGCCACCGTTCCCCGCCATACCGCACGCCAACCCCGGTGCCATCCCGCCGAACGTTCCCACAGCGCGGGCAGTACCACCGCCGTGGCAATACCGAACAGCGTCCACACCTGAATGAAAAATTTAAAATAGTTGTTTTTCTGGTAATAATCGCAGCCGCCGAGAAAATCGCGCAAAAAGAAAATTTGCACACCCAGCAGCAACAGCAAACCGGTGAACATCAGCAGTTCGATGAACGCCTGCGCCGCCGATGTTTCTCGCCGAAAGAGCA
This sequence comes from uncultured Anaerolineaceae bacterium, assembly GCA_964411845.1. Lineage (GTDB taxonomy): Bacteria > Chloroflexota > Anaerolineae > 4572-78 > 4572-78 > JANTHQ01. The sequence goes on along the minus strand of CAYPNZ010000291.1, from coordinate 2,346 downwards.
GCAGTGCCGCTACCGCCAGCGCGGGCAACACGATGGCAATGCTATCGAAGCGGAAAAATGCCAGCACGATTGCGCCGGCAATGGTCAACCCCAGTGCGGTGAGTGTGTTTTTCACCGCGGGCGACGGCGACACCCGCGGACGGGCAACTTCCAGCAGGTGCGGCAGCACGTTCCAGCGGCGCAGCCCCAGCGAAACCATCCGCAGCGGGGCGAAACGGGTGCGCGGGCGGCGCAGTTCCAGCCACAGCCAAGTGAAAATCACCAGCCCGAAAAATCCCCACAATTTGAAAAATTGGTCGAGCGGGATTTTATCTTTCACCACCCCCAGCCCGACATCCAGCGCATGGTAATTGGCAAAAAACGGGCGGTAGAGAATCATCGCGCCGGCAAAAATTGCCGCGCCGAACAGCAGCATATCGCCCGCCACACGCCACAAATTTTCCCCCGCACGATAGCGGCTCAACCCGAATGCCGCCACCGCCAGCCCGAGATAGGTCGGCATATCCCAGGTGTTGATGACCGCCAGCGCGCCCAGCACAAAGGCAGTGAATAGTGAATAGTGAAGCGTGAAGCGTGAAGCGTGAAGCGTGAAACGTGACAACCCGCGACCCTGATACCTGAAACCTTGAACTTTGAACCTTGAACTTTGAACTTTAGACTTTTGAACCTGAAACTGCCCAAAAACCACCGCCAGAAAGAGCACGGTGAACGGAATGCCAATCATGTGCGGGTGCAAATCGGCAAACAGAAATGACCAGTATGGAAATTCGTTGATGGTGGCGGGGATGACGCGCGACACGTCCCAATAGTTGTATTCGCGGATGGGCGTACCCGCCAGCGCCTTTCCGAACCCGATGATGCCGCGCACCAGCGTTTCCAGCCCCGGCAGCGCGCTTTTAAAATCGCTGCCGCTTGCCTCTGCCAGATTGCGCAAAAATTGCCCCATCCCGTCCAAATTACTGAAAAAAACGACCACCAGCACCGCCAACAGTCCGATGCCGATAGCAGGTAGTTTTGAGTTTCGGGTTTCCGGTTTCAGGTTAGTTGCCAGACTCCCCGCGAGCGCAAAAACATTCACCGCCGTCAGTGCGGCAATCAGCGGCACTGCCAAATTAAAAGCGGTGGTCGGAATGATGCCGGTCAGTTTTACCAAAATGCCGACGATGAACAGCCCGTAATAATAATAGTTGATGGCATACCCCGCGAAAAACGGGTCGTATGGCGGCATAACGGCACTTTTGACGATGGCGTTCAAAAAACCGATTTCCAGCATTTTTTCGCCGCCGTTCCACGGTTGCCACAAATCGGGGTTTGCCAGCCGATACGCCACAAAGAGCAAAAATACCAGCGCGAACACCCCTTCGCCCACGGCGATGAACGCGCGTTTTTCGCGCACCGTCGCGCCGATTGCCGCCCGATTGCGCCGCCACAGCCCGAAACTCGCCGCGCCCAGCAGCGCCATCATCACCCGGATAACCCACAGCCGGTTGGCGGGCAGTCCGAAACTTGCCGGCAGCCACACGCCATAACTGACCAGCAGCAACCCCAAACTTTTGCTCAACAGCCAGCCGCCGCCCGCCAAATTTTTCAGCAGGGTGAAGGTGACGGGAAACGCCAGCAGCCCGATTACCTGCACGGCGAGCCACCATACCGCAATTGCCAGCGCGGGGTTTTCGGCGGCGACGGTATTCCAGCGAAAATCGTCCACCACCGGCAGCGCCGACAGCGGCGTTTTCAGTGCGGTGGATTTTTCCGCACCGGTTGCGGGGGCGGGTGGGGGCGCATCCGCGCCGCGCAAACGCATCAGCAGGGTAGGCTTGCCGATATACCCGTGTTGGGCACCCTGCCAGGTGTTCCCCAAAATTTGCCACCATTCATCATCGGACAGCGTTTTCACTTTTTTGAAAATTGTGGCTTTGGGATGGTCATACACCGTGAACGATTCATCGGCGGGTTGGTCATCAATTTTAAAGCCGAAAAGTGTTGGCGGGGTCTCAAAAGTGGCGACCGGCTCATAACCCAGTTTTCCGGCGAACAGGGCTTCATAATATTTGGTGCTCATCGGATAGCGAATGGAAAGTTTCGGCAGGGTGCGCGACATGCGATTGCTGGCGATGACCAGATAATCGCAATTTTTCAGTGTATCGCGGATGGTGATGAATTTCTGTTCGGTGTCGGGGTCGTACATGGGCAGTTGCGGTTGCCGGTAGCCGTGCAGCCCCGGCGATGCGCCCGGTTCCGCCCACGCGAAATCGCGCGGCACGCCCTCTTCCCAGTGTTCCACCGCGATGCACGCGCCGTCGGGCCGCTGCTCCGTAGTCCGGCAATTCATCGGAGGGGATACTT
>CAYPNZ010000290.1:0-4508 GCA_964411845.1 uncultured Anaerolineaceae bacterium | reverse complement strand
CCCTCTACCCGAAATTTTTACCCCGCCCGTATGTTGTGATATACTCCCCCAAAGCCTCAATGTACAATTAAAATTCAAACTGGACGTTGACATAAAAATATGGTACAATAGTCTTATGTAAATGGGAGGATTTACATGCAAGCGTTAAAAGAACGTATTTTGACGGAGGGGAAAAACCTCGGCAACGGCATTTTAAAGGTTGACAGTTTCATCAACCATCAAGTTGACCCGGCGATGATGCTGGCGGTTGGCGGCGCGCTGGCGGCGCATTTCGGTGCAATGGGCATTAACAAAGTGCTCACCGCCGAAATTTCCGGCATTGCCCCCGCGCTGATGACCGCGCTGGCGCTGGGCGTAAAAGTAACTTACGCCCGCAAAACCAAACCCATCACCATGCCCACCAATGTGCTGGTGGCAACCGCACCGTCGCACACCAAAGGGGGCGAAGTCTACCTGATGGCATCGCCGGAGTTTTTGGGACCGGAAGACAAAGTATTGATTGTGGACGATTTTTTGGCAACCGGCTATACCATTATGGCGTTGGTTGAACTGGCACGCTCCGCCGGCGCGGAAGTCATCGGTGTGGGCGCGGTCATCGAAAAATCGTTTGAAGGCGGACGTGCCATGCTCGAAGCGGAAGGGCTGCACGTGCGCTCGCTGGCGGTCATCGAAAAAATGACCGACACCGAAATTATTTTTGCCGAAGGAGTATCGCCGTGAGCAAACGCCGCGCCATCGTCATTTTAGACTTTGGCTCGCAATACAGCCAACTTATCGCCCGCCGCGTGCGCGAATTGGAAGTATACTGCGAATTGCTGCCGTTTGATGCCCCGCCCGAAAAGATTGACGCGCTCGACCCGCCGGGGTTCATCCTTTCCGGCGGTCCGGCATCCGTTTATGCCCCCGATGCCCCGCAACTTCCCGCCCACATTCTGAACAGCGGCAAACCGATTCTGGGCATCTGTTACGGTATGCAACTGCTCACCCACGCCCTCGGCGGCACGGTTGACCCCGGCACCGAACGGGAATACGGGCTGGCACATTTAACCGTCACCCAACCCGATAACCCGCTCTTTGCCCGGTTGAACACAGACCGCACGCGCGTGTGGATGAGCCACGGCGACCGCGTCACCCGGCTTGCGCCCGGTTTTGAAACCATCGCCGTGTCCGACAACTCGCCGCACGCCGCCATCGCCCACCGCGAACGGCAACTTTACGGCTTGCAATTCCACCCGGAAGTGGCACACACCGAACACGGACGCGATATTCTGCGGGCATTCGTGTACGATATTTGCCACAGCGAAGGGGGCTGGACAGCGGGCAATTTCATCACCGAAACCATTGCCGATGTGCGCCGGCAGGTTGGCAACGGGCGGGTACTGCTGGGGTTGTCCGGCGGCGTGGATTCGTCAGTGGTGGCGGCGCTGCTGCATCGCGCCATCGGCGAACGATTGACCGCCGTTTTTGTGAACACCGGCTTGCTGCGCCGGGGCGAACCGGAGCAGGTCACGGAAACCTTCCAAAACCAAATGCACCTTAAATTGATTGCCGTGGATGCCACCGAAACCTTCCTGTCGGCATTGCAGGGGGTAACCGACCCCGAACAGAAACGGAAAATCATCGGCGAAAAATTCATCCGCATTTTTGAAGCCGAAGCCCGCAAACTGGGCAAAATTGATTTTCTGGCGCAGGGCACACTCTACCCCGATGTCATCGAAAGCGCCGGCACGGGCAAAACCGCCGCAAAAATCAAAACCCACCACAACGTGGGCGGCTTGCCCGCCGATATGCAATTCAAACTGATTGAACCCCTGCGTTGGCTGTTCAAAGATGAAGTTCGCGCGGTGGGCGAACAACTCGGACTGCCGCGGGAAATGGTTTGGCGACACCCCTTCCCCGGTCCGGGGCTGGCGGTGCGCATTTTGGGCGAAATTACATGGGAACGGCTGGAAATTTTACGCCAAGCCGACGCCATTTTTATGGAAGAACTGTGGCGCAGCAACTGGTATCATCGCACCTCGCAGGCGTTTGCCGTGCTGCTGCCCGTGCGCAGTGTCGGCGTAATGGGCGACAATCGCACCTATGGCAATGTCATCGCTCTGCGCGCCGTAACCACCGAAGATTTTATGACCGCCGATTGGGCGGATTTGCCGCATACCCTGCTGGCAAAAATCAGCAATCGAATTGTGAATGAAATTCCGGCTATCACCCGGGTGGTTTACGATGTGAGCAGCAAACCGCCCGCAACCATCGAGTGGGAGTGATATGGCAACTTTACTGCAACAAGCCATAGATTTGGCAAAATCGGGCGAACGCGACGCTGCCGAAACCCTCATCCGCCAAGTATTGGAAACCAATCCCAACAACGAAGTGGCGTGGATATGGCTCAGCGGCGTCAGCCGCGATGTGCTGGTAAAACGCGAAGCGCTCAAACGGGTTTTGCAATTAAACCCCGACAACCAATTGGCAAAAGAAGGGCTGAAACGATTCGGCGGCGACCAGCCGGACGAACCGGAGCCGCCCGAAGTTGAACCGCCGGTTATCCCCGTGCCGCCGGAAGAAATGCCCATCGGCAATACCGGCGAACCGCCCGCCCTTGATTTGCCCCCCGCCGACCTGCCGCCCATCGTCGCCGCAGATACCCCCGCCGCTGCAGTGGAACCGTCGGCGGATGTGGATTGGAGCGTGGATGCGTTTGTGGAAGACCTTGCCGCCCCCCCACCGGCAGCCACGGAAGAAAAACCCGTTTTCCAAGATTTACCGGGCGATTTTGATTTCAACTTGGATGAACCGCCGGTATTCGATATTGATTTGGATGCGCTAACCCCCGACGAACCGTCGCCGGTTGCCGGTGAAAGCGATTTTTTGCCCGGCTTTACCGAAACACCGCCCATCGCCGAAATACCGTTGGCAGCCGAAGAAACCCCCGGCACCGCCGACCGGCTGGAAGACCTGTTCGCCCGCGCAGACATTGCCGACGATATGGCAGCGGAAGCGGAAATTGAAGAAGAACCCGACATCACCCCCGAATCGCTAACGGCAGCGGAAACACTGGACGAAATCAGTTTCTCGCCCCCGACGGAAGAAGACATCCACCAAATACTGGAGCAGCGCCGCCGCCGTCAAAACCGAATGCTCATCGCCGCCGCAATCTTTTTCGCCGTTATGATTTTGGGCAGTTGCAGCCTATATTATTACGTCACCGAAGTGGCAAACATTTACATTTTAATGCCGCAACTGGCGGGCGAAAAACTGGAGAAAAAAGTACCCAAGCCCAAAAACGGCGTCAGTATCGTTAAATTCAGCGGGTTTCCGGCATCCGCCGCGTCCATCAATTGGAAAGAAGCCCCCGACGCGCCAACCTGCTCAAGCGGCACCACCGTGGGGTTGAAAGTGGATTTCCAAAATGGCGACCCGCCCGGTTTGTTCAGCAATCGAAATTGCAGCGACGGCAATTGCACCTTCCGCAAAGAAATTTCGCCCGGTGCCATTACCGATGTGCAAGTTATTTATATTTGTGGCAAAGATGCAACCATCACCCTTTACAAATAACCGGTGACATTGTTTTTCGCAGGTTTAGCGCAAAGAAGGTAAATTATGAACACACAATTCCAAATTCAAGTTGAACATCTGTATGTGGTTGACGGGATGCTGGAACGCTTGCCGCACAACCAAACCGCCATTCCCGTGCCGCAAGCCCAACACAGCCGGCAGGGTGCGCTATTTGTGCTGGCGGAAGTGCAAGGGCGGCTCAACAATACCGATTTGATTGAAAAACGGCTCACCATTCTTGCCCGCGATACCTATTACAACCACTCGCAAATGAGCATCACCGCCGGGCTGCGCCGGGCTATGGACACCGCCAACCAGTGGCTCTTCCAGCACAATGCCACCCATCCCCCCGAAAAACAAGTTATTGCCGGTTTGGTGGCAGTGGTACTGCACAATGACGATTTGTTCGTGGCGCAAGCCGGTCCCGCCGCCGTTTACACCCGTATGGATGGACTCATCACCCGTTACCCCGAAAACTCGACGTGGCTGCAACCCGTGCGCAATCCGCTGGTTGGACCCAGCCCGGCACTCGGTTTGGAACACGTGATTGACCCGTACATCACCCATTTGCAGGTGCAAGCCGGCGATGTCATCGTTTTGGTGGACGGTCGTTTGGGCAAAAGTTTATCGCCGGAAAAAGCCGAATCCGTTTTGGACGGCGACGACATCAAACAAATCAGCCAAAAATTGGTGAAAAACACTCAATTGCAGCACGGTTCGGCAATGGTGCTGCAAACACTTTCGCCCGAAACCGCACCGGCAGCCGCCAAACCGAAACCGGCGCGCCAGCCTGCCCGCGCCCCGCGTGAAAAAGGCGGCTTTAACTTTGCCGTGCCGACCGCCATCGGTGGGACGGTTCGCCACGGGCAGCAACACGGCAGCGCTGCCGCCACCATGCCACGCCCGCGCGCACCGTTTGCACTGCCGAAATTGCCGCCGCTACCGCCGATGCCCAA
>CAYPNZ010000289.1:0-4510 GCA_964411845.1 uncultured Anaerolineaceae bacterium | reverse complement strand
TTCAATTCCGTCAACCACTGGTCATTGGTTCGCATTCGTCATTCGTCATTCGTCATTCGTCATTCGTCATTCGACATTCGTTCAATATTTGAAATCATTTGTCAACCCGAACCGGCACGGGCAATATAACGGCATCCCCCCCGCCGACGGGCACGCGCTCGAAGGTGTGCGGGTCGTACAGCCCGATTTCCAGCCGATACTCGCCCGCGGGCATATCGGCGGGCAGCGCGACGGTGCGCCGGTCGGTGATATATTCGCCCGCCACCCAAGCGGTGGTGGGGAATGTCCCGTCGCGCGGAAATCCGTCTTTCTGCGCCCAAATATGCCCGTCCGCCGAGATAACGTGCGCAAAAATTGCCCATTCGCGGGTGAACCCTTTTTCCGCCCGAAAATACAGCGTCAAATCGAACGTATCGCCCGGCTGCAATTCGGCGGGGGTCAGGTTGAACCCGACCAGCGCCGCGCCGCCGAAATCCGCTTGCATGGGATGCGCAATTTCGGGCGCGGAAAAATTATGTTCGCGCGCCGAAACCACCACCGCACCCAAATCCGTTTGGTCGGCGCGACCGGTTTTCAAGCGCACTTTTTCGGTGGTGAGCACCCCCGCCGCCAAGCGGTATTCGCCCGCGGGCAAATCGGCGGGTATGCGCAGCCGATGCACATCGCGCAGCAGCGTGCCGCGCACCCAGCGGTCGGTGGGATATGCGGGCGGGCGTTCGCTGACCACTACCGCCCCGGCAGCGTTCTGTATCTGCACCCAAGTTTCCAGCGGCGGCAGATTATCCGCCAGCCCCTGCCAAAACAGGCTCACCGCCAGCGTGTCGCCCGTTTGCACGGTGCGGGTCGGCACGGTAAAGCCCACCAGCCGCAGCGCATCGCCAAAACGGGCATCGGCGACGGCTTGACGCGGCAGGGCGGCGGGCGGCAGCGGGCGGCGCGGCGGCAGCACCGTTACCCTGCCCGGCGATATATCCACCCCCTGCGGTTGACCGTCCGCCCCGAAAATATCCACCGGCTGCCCCGATTGCGGGTCGGTCAGACGCAATTCCAACCGGTATTCGCCGGGGGGCGTGCCCGCCGACACCCACAACCCGTGGCGGTCGGTCAGCGTTTCACCCGCGGTCAATGCCGAAAAATGTTGCAGACCGGCGCGGGGTTCGGTATCGCGCTGCGCCCAAATTTCGCCCGCGTCATCCACCAATTTCAGGGTGATGAGATAATCGGGCGGATGGTCTGCCTGCGCCAGCCAGTCAATCTGCACGGGGATGATACCGCGTCCCGATGCCGCCACGAGCGGGGCAGACAGAGCAACGGTTGCCCGCAGCCGGTTGCCGAAATTTGCGGTGAGCGTCGGGGTGACGGGCGCGGTTTTGCCCACCACCGATAGTTTGGTGTGCGGGTTTACCCAGCGCAATTCGGCGGGAAAACCAATATCCGCCATCACGGCTTCGGCGCGGTCTTCCCACAAATGCCCCAACGATTGGTGTGCCGGAAACCACACGGTATGATTTTCGAGCAGGGCGGTCAAATCGCGGCGCATGGCGGTTTCATCCGTGCCCCACAGTTTTCCCCATGCGGGGACGGGGTAAATTTGCGGGCGCGACGCGGCGGGCAGGTAGGCTTCGTAAAAACCCAATTGCCACTGATAACTTGCCAGCAGCACATCATCGGGCGCGGCGCGGGCGGCAACTTCCGCCAGCAGCGGGCGATAATCGTCGGCGGGATAGCGGGGCACGGTGTAAAAATCGAACAGGCTTGCACCGAAAATAACCGTCATCACCGCCACCGATGCCCACCCCGCGGCGGAACGCCATCGCCACAAAAAAACGATGCCCGCCGCCATCAGCAGCCACCATGCGGGCGCGGCAACCAGCAGTGTGCGCTCAAAATATCGGGGGGTGAAGGGGTTGACCAAATTCACCAACCAGCCCAGCAGCAGCGGGATGAACAGATAGAGCAGGATAAAGCATAATTGACACGGAGGTTCACTGAGTTTCCACTGTGTGCTTCCTTTGTGCGCTCTGTGTCCTGTTTCCGCCAAAAACCACGCGCCCGCCAGCGCCAGCAGCACCATCGCGCCGGAAAACGGTTTCAGCGCGGCGGCGGACGGCTGCCCCACACTGAACGCGGTCAGATATGCCAGCAGGAATTGCCCCAAATTGAGCGGCGTGTAACTTTCGACCACCACCTTTTGGGCGACATATTCCGTCAGTGGGCGGGCGGCAAAAATTACCCACGGCAGGTAAAGTATCGCCGCGCCGAAAAATGAAAAATATTCTTTACACAGAGATTCACAGAGATTTTTTAGAGATTTTTTATTTTCTCCGTGAGGCTCTGCGTCTGCGCTGTGTACTCTGTGTTCCCAAATCACAAACACCACCTGCGCGGCGATGACGAACACGGCATAATACATGGTGTACAGCCCCAGCGCGGCGGTGACGGCGTATCCCCAACCGGCGCGGCGATTGCCCGCCAGCCAGTCAAGCAGAAAAACGGTGCTCAGCGCGCCGAAAAGTGTGACCAGCCCGTACATGCGAACTTCCTGACTGTAGTAGACCGCCATCGGCGCGAATGCCGCCACTGCCGCCGCGGCAAGCCCGCCGCCGCGCGCAGGGATGAGTCGCCGCCCCAGCGCCGCCATCACCGGCACCAGCAGCGTGCCCGCCACCACCGAAACCAACCGCGCCTGAATCGCCCCCGTGCCCGCCAGCGCGAAAAATCCGTGCAGCAGCACATAATACAGCGGCGGATGGATGTCGGCGGCAGTGAGGTGCAGCATATCGGCAAGAGGCATCGCGGCAAAATAAACGCTCCAACCCTCATCGCCCCACAACGGCTGAAAACCGATTTGCGCCAGTCGCAGCGCAAACGCCGCCAGCGTGAGTAATGAATAGTGAATAGTGAACGGTGAATAATTTTTCTTCATCGGTAAAAGTATATAATGGGTGCAGACAATTCACAACTGGTCATTGGTTGATTGAAAATTGGCAATTGTGCGAATCTCTAATTTTCCAATCTCCATCCACAATTCACAATTTGCCCCGAATGTGCTATCATACCGGCGGATACTTTTTTCGGAGAAAGCCTATGCCCCCCATCAACGTGCTGCATTTGGCAGATATTCACATCGGTATGGAAAATTACGGGCGGCTCGACAGCAAAACCGGGCTGAACAGCCGCGTGGTGGATTTTCTGCGCCGTATGTCGGAAGCGATTGATTACGCGCTGGCACACGAAGTAGATGTGTGTATTTTTGCCGGCGACGCCTATAAAAATCAACGCCCCAACCCCACCCTGCAACGCGAATTTGCCCGCCGCATCAAAAAATTAAGCGATGCCGGCGTGCCGACCGTGCTGCTGGTGGGCAACCACGATATGTCCACCGCCGACCGCGCCGCCAGCAGTTTGGATATTTTCCACACGCTGGCGGTACCGCACACCATTGTTGCCAACCGCGAAAAACTGCACCATATCACCTGCCGGCGCGGACAACCGCTGCAAGTTGCCGCCGTGCCGTATCCGCACCGCAACCGGCTGCTGGCGCACGACCGCTATCGCAAAATGAATATCGCCGAGTTGGATGCCGCCCTGACCAACCTGATGGGCGAAAGTATCGCCGCGCTGGCAGAAGAAGCCCGTCACCAACCCGATGTGCCGACCATCTTTACCGGACATTTCTCGGTCAGCAACGCCACCCTCGGCAGTGAACGCAGTGTGATGCTGGGACGGGATGTAACGGTGATGAAACACCTGCTCGCCGACCCGGTGTGGGATTATGTGGCGCTCGGTCACATCCACAAACACCAGGCGTTGAATCGGGGCGCGCACCCGCCAATTGTCTACCCCGGCAGTTTGGAACGAATCGACTTCGGGGAAGAAAAAGAACCGAAAGGTTTTGTGATGGCACGGGTGGAAAAAGGGAAAACCGAATGGGAATTTGTGCAGGTCAAAAGCCGAAAATTCACCACCATTAAAATTGATGTGCGAAAATCTGACGACCCGATGACGGCGGTATTGGATAAAATTGATGAATATCACGTGGATGAAGCGGTGGTGCGGGTGATTATCGCCGCCAAAGAAGAACAAGACCCGCTGATTGAAGACCGGCGCATTCACACCGCGCTGAAAAATGCGGCGTATGTGGCGGGCATTCGCCACGATATTGACCGCCACCAGCGGCGGCGATTGAAAGGCGACAGCATCGAAGCGTTAACACCGCTGGACGCGCTGGCGCTCTATTTCGATGCGACGGGGGTAGAAAAATCGCGGCAAGCACAATTGCTCAAACACGCAGAAGCAATCATCAACGAGCCGTAAAACTTCGGATTTTGAACCTTGAACTTTGAACCTTAGACTTTAGACTTTAGACTTTAATCTCACCGCCGGTACGGCTTGGGCAGAAAACCATGTTTGTGCAGCCAGTTTTCCAATTCTTTATTGTTGGGCGCAGTGATAACCGCTCCGCGGTCAACCCCGCGCACCGATAGCCCGCCCTGTAGCGGGTATGGCG
>CAYPNZ010000288.1:0-4536 GCA_964411845.1 uncultured Anaerolineaceae bacterium | reverse complement strand
GAGAATTTTTCTTGAAATTGGGCTATCAGTTCGGCGCGTCGTTTATCGGCGTTTTTAGTATCTTTTAGGCTTTTTCGGTACAAAATGTTCACCGCGCCTGCTGCACCCATCACCGCAATTTCGGCGGTGGGCCAGGCATACACCATATCGGTGCGGGTGTATTTGCTTGCCATAACAATGTATGCGCCACCATACGCTTTGCGAGTGACCACGGTCAATTTCGGAACGGTGGCTTCGGAATAGGCGTACACAATTTTTGCCCCGTGCCGAATGATGCCGCCGTGTTCTTGGGCGGTGCCGGGCAAAAAGCCGGGGGAATCAACAAAGGTGATGAGCGGAATATTGAACGCATCGCAGAAACGGATGAACCGCGCCATTTTGTCTGAAGCGTCAATATCAATCACACCCGCCAGCACCAGCGGTTGCTGTGCCACAATGCCGACCACCTGCCCGTACAGCCGCGCAAATCCCACGATGGCATTTTCGGCGAAGTGTTCGTGCACTTCCAAAAAAGTGCCGGTATCCATCACGCTGCGAATGACATCGTGCATATCGTATGCCGTGCCGGGGTCGGTGGGGATGATGGTGTTCAATGCCGTGTCCATCCGTTGGGCGGGGTCGGTCGGTTCGGCAGCGGGGGCGGGTTCGGCATTGTTTGACGGCAGGTAACTTAACAATTTGCGTGTCAGTGCCAGCGTTTCTGTTTCATCGGCGGCGGTAAAATGGGCAACGCCGCTGACCGCGCTGTGGGTCGTTGCCCCGCCGAGTGTTTCCAAATCCACTTCTTCGCGGGTGACGGTTTTGATGACTTCCGGTCCGGTGATGAACATATGGCTGGTGTCGCGTGTCATAATCACAAAATCGGTTAATCCGGGCGAATAGACCGACCCGCCGGCGCACGGACCGAGCATCACGCTGATTTGGGGGATGACGCCGCTGGCTTGGGTGTTGTGCCAAAAAAGTTCGGCATACGCTGCCAGCCCGTACACGCCTTCTTGGATGCGTGCGCCCACCGAATCGTTCAGCCCGATGACCGGCACGCCGGCATCCAGTGCCATCTCCATAATTTTGGCGATCTTCTGTCCCTGCACTTCGGAAAATGAACCGCCGAGCACGGTAAAATCTTGGGCGAACAGGCATACCCGCCGCCCGTCAATTTTGCCGAAGCCGGTGATGACGCTGTCGCCGGGGTGACGGTTTTTGTCCATCCCGAAATCGGTGTGGCGGTGGGTGATATAGGCATCAATTTCTTGAAAACTGCCTTCGTCCAGCAGCAGGTTGATGCGTTCGCGGGCGGTGAGTTTCCCTTTGGCGTGCTGGGTTTCGATGCGTTTTTTGCCGCCGCCCGCTTGAATTTTTGCCCGCCACATATCCAGTTCCGTCAACAAATCTTGATGGTTTGGCGGCGAATTTTTATCTTTTTGTGGCATAAGACCTCTTTTGAATAGCGAGTGACGAATAGCGAGTGACGAATAGCGAATAGCGACTGACGAGTGACGAATAGCGAATGTTTATGCTGCCAGTGCCTGCGCCAAATCGGCGATTAGGTCTTCGGCGGCTTCAATGCCGACCGAGTAGCGGATGAGGCTGTCGGAAATGCCCATTGCGGCGCGTTCCTCCGGCGACATTCCGGAATGCGATGTGGTTGCCGGGCGGGTGATGAGCGATTCCACCCCGCCGAGGCTGGGGGCGCTGGTGGGCAGTCGGACGGCAGCCACCACTTTGGCGGCGGCTTCGGTGCCGCCCCGCACTTCAAAACTGAGCATCCCGCCGAAGCCGTCAAAAAGTTCGCGGGCGCGTTGATGTTGCGGATGGCTTTCCAGCCCGGGATAGTTTACTTTTTCCACGGCAGGGTGTTCCGCCAGAAATCGGGCGACTTTCATGGCGTTTTCGTTGTGGCGCTGCATCCGCACGCTGAGCGTTTTCATGCCGCGATAGAGCAGGTAGCAGGCGTGGGTATCCAGCGAGCCGCCGAGATGGTTCAGTTTGAGATGTGCCTTTTTCACCAAATCCGACCGACCGAGGATGGCGCCGGAAACCACATCGGAATGCCCGTTGAGGTATTTGGTGGCGCTGTGCAGCGACAGGTCGAAGCCCCATTCGGCGGGGCGGAAGTTGACGGGGGAAGGGAAGGTGTTGTCAATGAGCGATACCAGCCCGTGTTTTTGGGCGAAAGCGACAACGGCTTTCAAGTCGGGAATATCCAACAGCGGGTTGGTCATACTTTCCACCAAAATGGCTTTGGTGTTGGGGCGCAGCAATTTTTCCCACGATGCGGGATTGTTGCCGTCAATAAAATCGAAGGTCACGCCGAAATCGGGCAGGTCGTGGGTGATGAAGGCGTGGGTGCCGCCGTATGCCCCGCCGAGCGCCAACAGGTGGTCGCCCGCAGACAGCACGGTCAGCAGCGCGGTAGAAATTGCCGCCATACCGCTGCCGGTTACCAGCGCGGCATCGGCGTTTTCCAGCGCGGCGAGTTTTTGGTGCAGCACGTCGTGGTTGGGGGTGTTGCTCAACCGCATATATCGCTGGGCGTGGTAACTTTTTTTGCCGGTGTCCGATGCAAAGGTGGACGATTGAAAGATGGGAATGTTCACCGCGCCTTCAATGAGCGGGTGGATTTCGCCGGCGTGAATGATTTTTGTTTCGATATTTTTGAAAGGGGATGACATAACTGCCTCGATATGAAGAATAAAAAAGGTTGCACTACGCAGGCAACCTTTTGGTGTTACACTGCTTCGCTGCGAGTAACGGTTGTGTGCGTAGTACAACCTGAAACGTTAAAAGTATCCGGTTCGGGCAAACAAATCAGAGGTATCTCCGGGGTAATGTGTGGTTAGGGTTTCCACACCGTCCAAATTTTACCGACCATATCGGGTCCCGGTTTAAGGGTTGGTTTGCCGGGTTCCCATTCGGCGGGTGTTGCTTCTTTACCGCCGGTTTCGCGTACCAGTTGGAAGGCTTTTATTTGGCGAATGGTTTCGTTCATATTGCGTCCTACCGGCGGGGTAAGGACTTCCATCGCTTGGATGACGCCATCGGGGTCAATGATGAAGCGTCCGCGCATTTCTACGCCGGAGTCTTCATCGTAAACGCCGTAAACTTTGCCGACGTTGCCGGCGGCATCGGTGCCCATATGCCACGGGATACCGCCTTCGACCATTTTGGTGAGTTCGTTGTCGTTCCACATTTTGTGCGTGAAAATGCTGTCCACGCTCATTGAAATAACCTCAACACCGAGGTCTTGCAATTGCTGATATTTAGCAGCGACCGCTGCCAATTCGGTTGCTCAAACGTAGGTGAAATCACCCGGGTAGAAACAGAGTAATACCCATTTTCCGAGATAGTCGGAGAGTTTTACACTGGAGAATTCGCCTTTGAAATAACTGGGCGCCTGAAAGTCGGGCGCGGGTTTGCCAACTTTTGCTTGTACCATTTGTACCTCCTCTTGTTGTGCTGACGGGGATGGCGTCGCATCGGTGGTGGATGTGCCGGTTACACTTGCGCCGGTGGGTCTGGCGCAGCCAACATCTGCCATAAAACACCTCTCTTTTCAATATTGAGATACCTCGTTTTGTTTTTCTGCCCAAGGCTGCTCGCCATCATCATTGATGACAAACAGCCTTCGAGAGAAAAACGGGGGCGGGGGCACGAAACATCGTGCCCCCAAAGTTGTTGCTTGTTATTTAACCACGCCTGCTTCCAGCATTGCCATATAGATTCTTTCGGCGGAGTACGGCGGTCCGTCCAGCCGCACGCCGACGGCATCGTAAATGGCGTTTGCCAGCGCGGCGATGGTCGGTACCATCGGGTGCTCGCCCACGCCGCGCGCGCCCCACGGACCATCGTCCTGCGGTTCTTCCACGATGATGGTGGTCATTTTCTTCGGTATATCGGTGGTGGTGGCAATGCGGTAATCCACAAAACTGGGATTCTGCATATAGCCGTCTTTGAGCATCATTTCTTCAAAAATGGCGGAACTTAAGCCTTGCACAAAGCCGCCTTCCATTTGCATATGCACCAACATCGGGTTGATGGCGCGTCCCATATCAAAAGCAGATACGGCGTTGATGACATCAATTTTGCCGGTGTCCAAATCAACTTCCACTTCCAGGGCTTGTGCGCCGGTAGTGTAGTGTACCACAGCCCGCTCGCCTTGACCAGTTTCTTTATCCAGCCCGGTAACATAGGTGGGCATAAATTTGCCCCGCCCGATGATGGGTCCGCCAATCCAACCTTGGTCGTTTTCTTTGGGGATACCGTAAATGACGATATTTTTCAGGGAAATGTCGCGCTCGCTTTTGTAACTGACCACTTTCCCTTCGACGATGTCCAAATCTTCTACATTTTCGTCCCACGCTTCGGCGACCATGTCCAAAATTTGCTGACGCGCATCTTCGGCGGCGCGTTTGACGGCGTTGCCCATACTCCACGTTAAGCGGCTGGCGACGGTTTGCCATTCATACGGACTGTATTGGGTATCCAACGGTCCGGCAACGCGCACCCAATCCATCGGCACGCCGAGCGCGGCGGCAG
>CAYPNZ010000287.1:0-4567 GCA_964411845.1 uncultured Anaerolineaceae bacterium | reverse complement strand
CCGCTTTACTAACGTACGTCGCAATTGGGTGGTTAGATATTCTTGATATTTATAAGTTTTCCCATCTATTTTTTGGTTCATTTGTCTTTGATGGTACCATAATCTTAATCTTACACGGATTCGATGAGTAAAACGCTGTAGTGTTCTTAATATATTTCTAACAGTGGCATAACTAAGTTTTCTAAGAGGTTTTCTATGTAGCAAATCAGTGATCCTCCAAAGTGATGAGGGGTTTGAGCCTATATAACCTTACATTCGCCAAAATAACCACCCCCCCAGTATGGATAACCCGATATTTCCCAACAGACGACCGACAACCACCCCATATGCGCCAAAAGGAGAAATTAGTAGCAACGGTAAGGCAATACTAAACGCGGCTGCGGCTCCTCTTAAAATATACTGATTGCGTTCGTCTTGCTCTGTTCTGAAATACACTTCAGCGAAGTAACCGGGTACACCAACGGTAAACGTGGCTAATAACCCTACAATATATCCGATACTCCCGCCGTATGAAGGAGGCAGAATGATGGGAATAGCCCAATATAATGTTGCCGATAACACAATTGCCAAGCCGATAAAACCAAACCAAAGTATACCGCCTTCGACCATAATACGTCGTCGTCGTTTTCTTACAGGTAAACGCACTAGTGGTGGATAACGTACACTTAAATAAACTTTCCACAGCTGTTTCAGCTGATTAAAGATTAACACCCCTATAGAATAATCTGCCATCACACTCAGCGGCATAAACAGACTAATAAGCAATTGGTCTGTTCTGCTTTGCATAACCCCAATTGCCGTGATGCCGGTTAGATGCTTGCCGTAGCGCATCATTTCGTGTTGGTCATTAAGCGGCATTGACGGTGTGTTTTGCTGTTGCAGTTGCCGAAATAGCCACCAAGTTACGCTGCCATTAAGCAGTACCAGCGCAATTTGATTCACTCCAAAGAAGGTGATAACAGGCTTGAACAGCCAAAATGACAAAAGCAAAAAAACAAACCCGGAAAATCGAGCCAGATGCCGTCCCACTCGATAAAAAAACAACGCCACAAACTTTTCGCGTGCGCCTAACATTCCCGCACAGGCACCCAATACCACGGCTGCCGGATAGGTTATGCCGCCGATAGTAAAGATTATGGCTAAAATGATGTTGCCTTGCCCCCACCAGTAAAGTGCGCTTGCTAAAAAACCGAGAATACTGAGTAATGATGCCCGCAGCTGCTGCTTAACCATTACTCTGAACGCATCCGGTTGCCCTTTGGCGACATAATGATATGCCGCCGCATTTAAACCGGAGGGCCAAGTGAGAAAGACTAGAAAAGCCTGCCAAGACGTGAATACCCCAATCATACCTACCTGGTCTTTGGGTAGCAGCCACGTCATCGCCGGGGTGCGAATGAGCCCCAATCCGATACCAATGACGTTTGCCAGCATCAACAAACTGCTGTCGCGCCAAAACCGACGATTCTTCAACCGGCGTTTGATGCTTTTTTGCAACTGCGTTTTGTTAAAGGGCGGTTTCATACGGTGAGTCCAAAGTCGGTTATGCAATGTAGCATTATACGGCAATCTGTTGCCGATACCACGCCACAGTTTTTGCCAATCCTTCTTTAAACCCGACCAACGGTTCGTACCCCAGTAATTTTCGCGCGCGAGAAATATCGGCTTGTGAGTGTTTCACGTCACCCGGGCGCGGGTTGGTATGCTGCACTTTAATGGGTTTGCCCAGCAGTGTTTCCAACGCCCGAATTAAATCGAGCAGCGTATAGCGTTCGCCGCACGAGACATTCATCACTTGCCCGGCGGCATCCGAACTTTCGCAAGCCAGCAAGTTGGCGTTCACCACATTGGCAATGTAAGTAAAATCTCTCGATTGCAAACCGTCTCCGTGAACGGTTAACGGTTTGTTTTGCAGTGCAGCAGAAATAAATTTGGGAATTACCGCCGAATAGAATGAATTTGGGTCTTGGCGAGGTCCGAACACATTAAAATAACGCAAGGCTACGGTTTCAAACCCGTAAAGTTGATGGAAAACGCGGCAATACTGTTCGGCTGCCAGTTTTGAAACGGCATAGGGCGAAAGCGGCATCGGTTCCATAGTTTCAACTTTGGGTAAAGTGGGGTTATCCCCGTAGATGGACGAAGACGAGGCGTAAACCAGCCGTTTCACCCCGGCTTGGCGTGCGGCTTGCAACAAATTTAACGTGCCGACCACATTCACTTCATTGGAAGTTAACGGGTCTCTGACCGAACGCGGCACCGAGGGCAGCGCCCCTTGATGCAAAATGTAATCTGCCCCTTCAACCGCCTCTTGCACAATGTGGTAACTGCGCAAATCGCCTTCGATGACCGTCAATTGTGCTGCCGACGGCAGATTGGTTTTGAGAAGTTCTATATTGCGCCGCTGTCCGGTGGAAAAATTATCCAAAATGCGAACATTGTGCCCGCGCTGCAATAGTTCTTCCGCAATGTTCGAGCCGATGAACCCCGCCCCGCCGGTTATCAAATAGATACCCATAGCATAGATAATCCTTTTTTGCTGTTATAGGTCACTTTCTGCCGGCATTTCCAGCCGGGTGTGAAAGTCAACAATCCGAAAAACGGGATATGCCGTATCAACCGCCGGCAATACCGATACGCCCGCTTCCAAACACGTCAAATACACAATTTCCGCCAAATCGCCGTCGCCCTCGATGCACACAGTATCGAAGCCGGCGTGGCGCACCTCACCCAGCAGCCGTTTGGTGTCTTCGCGGGTAACCCGGTACCATTTCAGCGATGCCTGCAAAAACGAGGCGGTCAACCGGCTTTTCTCGCGGATACCCTGCGGCGTGAGCAGATAACGCAATCGCCGCCGCTGCATCCGCGAAACTTTCACCCAGCCTTTTTTGACCATGCGCTTGATGTACCAATTGACGCTTCCCACGGCAATGCCCAGTTGTGCTGCCAAATCGGCTTGGGTTATTTCGGGGTTGCGCTCAATATTTTCTAAAATTGACAGGGTGTGTTCTTCGTTTGTCGGTGTCATAATTCAAAATTCACAATTTGAATTATAGCGGAGGGCGCGGCAAACGCCAAATCGGCATGGGGAGATTTTCACATTGACGCAATAGCGGTGGAGTGTTATAATTTGGCTACAATTTAACCCCACAAGTGTGACTTTATGCCCGATTTAATTGGAAAAACCATTGGTAAATATCGAGTTGTTGCCCGGTTGGGACGCGGCGGTATGGCAGAAGTGTACAAAGCCTACCAACCCGGTCTCGACCGTTATGTTGCTTTGAAAGTCCTCCATTCATATTTGGCGGATGATGCCGACTTCATCGGGCGATTTGAACGCGAAGCCCGCGCCGTGGCAAATTTGCGCCATCCCAACATCGTGCAGGTTTTCGATTTTGATGTGCAGGGCGACCTGTATTATATGGCGATGGAATTTGTGGATGGTCCCACCCTGAAAGCGGAATTGCAGGAACGCAGTCGGCAGGGAAAAATTTTCTCCGTGGAAGAGAGCGCACGCATTATGGCGGCGCTGTGTGATGCCATAGATTACGCCCACCGGCACGGTATGGTTCACCGAGATTTGAAGCCGGCAAACTTTATTTTGAACAAAGACGGACAAGTTTTGGTGCTCGATTTCGGCATTGCGAAAATTGTTGGCGCTACCCAATATACCGTTACCGGCGCGGTAGCCGGCACGCCGACATATATGTCGCCGGAACAGGGGCAGGGGCAGCGCGGCGATGCTCGCAGCGATATTTACTCGCTGGGGGTGGTGTTGTATGAAATGGTCACCGGGCGCGTGCCCTTCGATGCCGATACCCCCTTTGCCGTCATCATGAAACACATCTCCGACCCGCTGCCGTTGCCACGCAGCATCAATCCCGATTTACCGGAAGCGGTGGAGAACGTTATCCTGAAAGCACTGGCAAAAAATCCCGATGACCGCTTCCAAAGTGCCCTGGATTTTGGCAACGCGCTGCGTGCCGCCGCCGGTTTATCGGCGCAAGATACACTCATCCGCAACCCCATTCACACAATTGCACCCGTGCCGAAAGTGAAAGAACTTTCGCCGGACGACGCGGCATTCACGCCCCTTCCCGCGCCGCCCACCGAACGCACCGTACTGACGAGCGGCGGTACGCCACCGGCGGGCACCGTAATTGCCCCGCGCAAAAAAAGCGGTATGCCACTGTGGCTGTTGGGTGTTGGCGGCATACTGGTGTTGCTACTGTTGATTGCCGTTGCGGGGTTGCTGTGGTTCAATACTCGGCGCGGACAGGAAATTGATACTCAGGCGACTGTCGTGGCGGAAAACCGAATGACACTGGTACAAACTGCTACCGCTCAGGCAATGGCAGCCGTGCCGCCATCGCCAACGAACACCGCCACCCCATCGCCAACCCCGCTGCCAACCGATACCCCACTGCCCACCCTCACCCCCAATTTGGATGCAACCATCGCCGCGCGGTTAACCGCTACCGCCGATAAAATGCTGGCGGCATCTGCCACCGCCATTGCCGTGGCAACTGCCAACGCCCCCCCCCCCACCCCCCCCCCCCCCCCCCCC
>CAYPNZ010000286.1:0-4588 GCA_964411845.1 uncultured Anaerolineaceae bacterium | reverse complement strand
GGTTTGGCGGTCGCCGATGATAAGTTCGCGCTGACCGCGCCCGATGGGAATCATCGAGTCGACGCTGATGATGCCGGTTTGCACGGGGGTATCCACGTTATCGCGTTCGATAACACCCGGCGCGATTTTTTCCAGCGGATAGAACGTACCGGCATCCAGTGCGCCTTTGCCGTCAATCGGTTCGCCAATGGCGTTGACCACGCGCCCCAGCAGGTCGTCGCCCACCGGAATTGAAGCGATACGTCCGGTGCCGCGCACCAAGTCGCCTTCTTCAATGTGGGCATATTCGCCCATAATCACCGCACCGACTTGATCCGGTTCGAGGTTCAGCGCCATACCCAACACGCCGCCCGGAAATTCGAGCAATTCGCTCATCATCACATCGTTCAGCCCGGAAATGCGGGCGATACCGTCGCCGATTTCCATAATGCGCCCGGTTTCTACCGTTTCCACCGGCGCTTCAAACGATTCGATTTGCTGCTTAAGTGCGGCAGTAATTTCGTCTAAGTTAAATGCCATATTCGCCTCCAAAGCGAGCGTAATTTCTTGTTGCGCTCACCTTTACCCGCAGCCCCCGCCGGGGGCAAGGGTGTATGCTTGTTACGAAAGTGATTTTAAGGTATTTTCGACTGCGTTAATTTTGGCAGCCAAACTACCGTCTAAAATCTTGTCGCCAATCTGAACTACCACCCCGCCGACAATTTTCGGGTCTACCTTAAAATGGATGTCGAGGTTATCGCCGTATTTTGCCCTCAATTTTGCCTCGAAGGCGGCTTTTTCGTCATCCGTCAACGGCACGGCGGTGGTTACCACAGTTTCTTCCACTTTTGCCGCTTGCGTCATCAACGACAACACCGAGCTGCGAATGTCGCTTAACATATGCACTTTGCCCTCTTTTACCAGCGTGTAAAAGAAGTTACGCACGTTTTGAGGTGCGCCATCCGGCAAAAGTGCATCTATCTGTTTTTGCCGCTCGGCAAAAGGCAAGGCTTTATCGTCAAGTTGCGGTCCGAGATTGGGGTTGGCGACAAGTTTTTCATACACAGCGTCCATACCGGCAAGCCACGGTTCCAGCGCGAGTTCAAATACCGCGCGGGCGAAACCGGTTGCCAATGATGCGTTTGTGTGACTCACAACTAGTCTCCCATTTCTGACAAGAATTGCCCAATCAGTTCGTGCTGTTTGCTTTCGTCAACCGTTTGCCCGACCATTTTACGGGTCAGTTCAACGGTCAGTTCAGCCAACTGCCGGCGAATTTCGGCTTGGGCGGCTTGGCGTTCCGCTTCAATTTCCGCCCGCGCCTTCGCCTTAATTTCTTCCGCTTCTTGGCGTGCTTTTTCCAAGATTTGCTCGCGCATACCGGCGGTAGCCTGTGCAATTTTGGCGGCTTCTTCTTGGGATGCGCGACGCGCTTTTTCCAATTCTTCTTGGAATTTCGCCCGTTCCAATTCCGCTCTTTCACGCACTTTTTCTGCCGCGGCAAGCCCGTTTGCAATTTCCGATTTTCGCTTTTCAAGCATTTCCATAATCGGTTTATAGGCAAATGCGCGCAAGGCAAGCATCAATACCACAAAGTTAATGGTGTACGCAATAATTAGTTTTACATCAAATCCGAGTGCAGCCAACGCTTAATCCTCCTTTCAGGAAAATGGTACATTAGTGGGGTACCACGCCTATAACACAAACAGGAGTATCAGCCCGATGACCAACCCGAAAATAGCCAGTGCTTCCGTAAAGGCGATACCAACGAACATCAAACCGGTGATTTGACCACTCAGGTCGGGATTGCGGGCGATTGATTGCAACGCCCCGCTTGCCACCACACCGATACCAACACCGGGACCAATCGCCCCTAAACCCACTGCCAACGCAGCGCCCAAAATTTTTGCTGCTTCTGCATCCATTTCGAATGTAACCTCCTGTAAATTGAGTTTGGAAAGTTTTTACGATGCAATTTTTACTTAAAAACCGCTATTTAATGCGCTCCATCTTCTTGGTGATGCGGCGTAATTGCCAACGTGTAGAACGCCACCGAGAGGATGAAGAATACAAACGCTTGAACCAGCCCAACGAAAACTTCCAGCCCTAACGAAGGCAGGGCAATAAACGTCGGCACTAAAAATGTGAGCACGATAATCATCACTTCACCGGCAAAAATGTTGCCGAAAAGTCGGAAGGTGTACGCGATGATTTTGGTAAACTCACTGAGAAATTCCAGCAACCCGACCAACATTTCAATAGTACCCATTGCCAGTTGCCCAAACATTGCTTTGGCATTGCGCTTGTTGCCGTGCTCATCGGGCTTAAAGGCTTTCAAAATACCATCGAAAATGAAGAACTTGCCCATATACCCGCCAAAACCGAGCGCCCAAAAGCCGAAAACCTGCGCCGCAATTTGAGTAACCAATGCCAGCACCAAAGTGTTGTTCAAGTCGGAACTCGGCGAGCGGAACAGCGGCACAATCACTTCACCCTCGGCGCAACCCACAATAGACGGATGCGCCATTTCCGCCGATGTTTCGGCGTGGGGCGGTTCTTCGCAAAAGCCAATTCCCGCCAAGCCGGGCAACAGCCCGAACCAGTTGGAAATCAACACATAAAAGAAAATCGTCATCGGAATGAGCACAAATCTTTTTGCCCATTGCGGTGGCGCCATCCCTTCAATAACCCCGAACAGATACTCAAAAAAGAGTTCCAGCACATTCTGCATTCCCGAGGGCACCATTTTCATATCGCGGGTGATAAGATACGCACCCACAATTAAAATGATGGTGACTAACCACGCCGTCAGCAGCGAGTTGGTAATCGGCATACCCAACAGCGACATATGCGGCAATTTTTCCGCGCTCACTGAAATGACGGGCAGTTCAAATTTCAGGTACATCATACTGAGTACCAAAATCACTATGGCTATGGCGGTGTAGAGGAGACCTTTACCCTTCATACGCATTATTCCCCTTTGTGGTGATTTTTACTTTGAATCTGAGTTCGCATCGCAACGCGATATACGGCATAAGTTGAAAATACCATTCCTAACAGCGACAACACAAGAATTGCCCACGGCGTTGTGCCCAATTTTTTATCAATCGCAATACCGGCAACAAGGGCGGTTAAAATGGGGCACGCCATCATAACCCCGAACTTAATGATTAAACTGTATGCAACTGCAAACTGACGGAAGGTATTCCCCAAGGTTCAAATCTTTAACCGGCAATCAGGGGGGCTCATTGACCCTGACCAATGTACATATGTATTTATAACTCGCGCAATAATACACGAGCCTAAAATATTTGTCCAATTTCAATGTCGGTTTTGTGGCAACCGATGCGTTATCGCCTTCACACAGTAATCGGAAGAAATTTAACTTCCATAAAAACAAAATTAAATCGGCGTTAAAATTATCGTTTCCGGCGTTTTGCGGGCTTTTGCATCACAAAAATATATTCGTGTTTAAAGATATAATAACCGCCCGCCAACGCCCGGTAACGCCATAAATTGGCGCTGCGACCCTTTCCTTTTTCGTTGCCCCGAATGTCTTTAACGATGATGGCTTTGGCTTTAAAGCCGACCCGCATCATACGTTCCATACACCAAAAACCGAGCGGCTGTAATTCGCCGTTGGCATATTTATCGCCGATGATAACCGCCGCAAAACGTCCGTCGGCAAGCAGTTCATAGCCGTTGCGCGCCACTTGTTCAAACGCATCCAAAAACGCATCCACCGACGGGGCATTCGACAGGTCATTCGGCAGGTCGGAAAATTTGATGATGTCGGCATAAGGGGGGTGCAGCATTAAAAAATGCGCCGATTCGCTGCCCAGCGCTGTCAGGGCTTCTCGCACCGCCGAAACCGTCTCCGAGGCGGTGCTGTCGCCGGTAACAAGCCGCACATCGGCGCGCGCGGCGGCAGGAATGCGCTGTCGAACGTGCGCCACCAAATCGGGCTTCAATTCCACCCCGATACATTTTCGCCCCAAATTTACGGCTTCCAGCGCCGATGTACCCGCCCCCAAAAACATATCCAGCACAATTTCGTTTGCTTTGGTATATCGCGTAAAAAGTTGGGTGGCTATTTGGGGGATATAGTTGCCGTGATATTCCAGTTGATGCCCGCCCGTTTTGGCGCGTGCCGGAAAAAGCCACAGCGAATCGGTGAGGATGTGGTTGTAATTGCGCCACTCATTTAAATTGATGTCGCTGTATGGCGGGGTTTTGGGTGGTTTGTGCTGTTGGTCGCTCATAGTGCCATTATAATAAATTTTTCCCGATTTGGCAGAATCGCTGTGGAGAATTCGGCAAATTTAAGTTTCTGTTTTTTTGCTGCCGTCACAGATTGAAATAGAACGCAGATGCCGCAGATTGAGCGGATTTTCACAGATTTTCTTGAAAATACATTAAATCTGCGCAAATCTCTGTAATCCGTGTTAATCTGCGTTCTATTCTGAATAGATACAAAATTTAATCACAGAGAAGCAAAGACACAGAGAAAAATAAAGCAACCTTTTTTCAGACGAGTCATTTCGTTAAAACTCGAACTGCACATTCGGCAGACGGGGCACATCTGCGACAGGCTGTTCCGCCGCCAGCA
>CAYPNZ010000285.1:0-4591 GCA_964411845.1 uncultured Anaerolineaceae bacterium | reverse complement strand
AAAGCACCATCATTGCCATTGCGAGAAAAACGGCGGCAACAAAAATTATTCGGCGTTGGAGGTGCGGTGCTTTTTCCATCATCGGTTTAATTGTGTCCCACACCGGCAAACCAATCGATGATGCCGTCATACCAGTGGCGACCGGTTGCCGGCGGCGCGGCGGGCGAAATACTGCCACCGGATGCCGGTTCGTCGGTGAGCGGCGGCAAATTGGGCACGACCATATATTCAATATTCGCCGGGGCAGTGGGCATCAATTGCAGCTCGGTGGCGCGCTGCTGAATGCGTGCCATCGATTCCGCTTCGGCGATGCGTGCCCGCAACACATCGTTTTGCCGCGACAAATCGGTGATTTTGCCGCGCAGCGTGTTCACTTCCAACGATGCCGAGGTGACGGCGCTGGCTTGAACCAAATACAGCCATCCCACCAAACTCACCAGCAAAAAGCCCGCAATCAGCCAGGCGGTGTGTTTTCCGTCTATGCCCCAAGAAATATGTTTGATGGCGTTTGTCGGTTTAAAACTGATTGACTGACTGGACATGGTTTGTTACCCTATTTTTTGCGCCACGCGCAATTTTGCGCTTCGGGCGCGCGGATTGCGCATTTGCTCTGCCGGTGATGCCGTGACCGGTTTTTTGGTGATAATGGTTACGGTGGCGCGATGGTTGCATGTGCACACCGGTTGTTCCGGCGGACAGATGCAGTCACCGGCTTCTCGTTTGAAAAATTGTTTAACGATGCGGTCTTCCAGCGAATGGAAACTGATAACTGCCAGCCTGCCGCCGGGCATCAGCAGCGAAGTTGCTTGCGGCAAAAAACGTTCCAGCGCCCCCAGCTCGTCATTCACGGCAATACGCAACGCCTGAAACGTGCGGGTGGCGGGATGTATTTTTCGCCGCTTGCCGCCTACGGCGCGACGCACCACGTCAGCCAGTTGCAGCGTGCGTGTTATCGGGCGGGCGCGCACAATTGCCCGCGCGATGCGCCGGCTTTTGGGTTCTTCGCCGTAACGGTATATAATATCGGCGAGGTCTTTTTCGGGTAGCGTATTGACCAAATCCGCTGCCGATTGCACTGCCGCCGGTCCCATTCGCATATCAAGCGGACCGTCTTTGTTAAAGGAAAACCCGCGCGTGGCGGTGTCTATCTGCATGGATGAAACGCCCAGGTCGGCGAGTATCCCGTGTACGGGAAAAAAAGAGAGCCCCTGGGCAATGGTTGCTACCGAATCGAAGCGTGCTTGGCGGGTAATGACGCGGTCGCCAAACGGTTGCAGCCGTTGACGGGCAATCGCCAGCGCGTCGGGGTCAACATCCAACCCCAACAGCGTGCCGGTGGGAGCGGTTGCCGTCAAAATGGCGGCGGCGTGCCCCCCCGCGCCGAGCGTGCAATCAATGATTCGGTCGCCGGCATGGAGGTTTAAATATTGCAGAACCTCGTTTGTTAAAACCGATTGGTGCGGGTCGGACATTTACAGCAAGCCCTTTGCGGCGGCAAGATTGTAAGCCTCGTCGAATGCTTCGAGGTCGGTATTGCCCATCTCTGCCCACGCTTCAGCCGACCAAATTTCCAGTTTGTCGTAAGAGCCGGTTACGACCACTGTTTTGGTAATGTCGGCATATTTTTTCAAATGCAGCGGGATAACAACCCGTCCGCTTTTGTCGAGTGTGTCTTTTCTGGTGTTGCTGAAAAAAACGCGCTTTAACTTTCGCCCCTCATCGTTGTTGGGTAATGCGTTTAACTTCTCGGCAAAGACTTCCCATGTTTCGGGGGTGTACACCCATACGCAGCCGTCTACACCGGGAGACAGCACCACACCCGTGCGGAAATACTCTTTAAACGCCGCAGGGACGGTTAAACGGTCTTTACTATCTAAGTTGTGTGTGTACTGCCCGGTAAATTGTGCCGATGGCATACTTGTGTGCTCCACTGCGGGGGTGATAACCGGTAGAACATCGGTTCTGTTCCCCACTTTCCCCCACTTTCCACCACAATTTCACACAATTATACCCCACTTTTTCCCATAACGCAAGTTGTTTTAAGGTTATGGTACGCAAGTACTATGACTTCATGTGGACTCGGTTAGAATCCGCCCGTTTCTGGGTCGCTTCAAACCATATCGCTTGTTTTCTATACTTCTTTCTCGTTAAAATTGTGAGATGCGCCGTTGTTGTTTATAATGCCATCGTTGAGCAATGGAGGTCTTGCGGTGCGAATTTTGATTACGGGTGTTACCGGTTTTGCCGGCAGTTATTTGGCGGCGCATTTGATACAGCATACCGATGCAACAATCTTCGGCGTGGCGCGTCACCCCGACCGGCTGCCGCCGGAATTGCGGCGGCGCGTCACCTGCCTGCGCGGCGATTTGCAAGATACTGCCTGCGTTAAACAGGTGCTGACCGATACCGAACCCGATGTGCTGTATCATTTGGCGGGGCAGCCTTTTGTGCCCACCGCATGGGCAAACCCGTGGGAAACCATCCGGCTGAACGTACTGCCGCAATTAAACCTGTTGCAGGAAATTGTGGCGCAAAAACGTCGCGTGCGCTTCGTCAGCGTTTCATCCGGCAAGGTGTACGGCGTTGCCACCCCAAACCGCATCCCCTTTCGAGAGGATATGCTGTTGCAGCCGGACAATCCGTATGATTTGAGCAAAGTTACCCAAGATTTGATGGCATTGCAGTATTTTCACAGCCACGATGTGCCCACTGTGCGCGCCCGACCCTTCAATCATATTGGACCCCGGCAGACACACCATTTTGTGGCGGCGGCATTTGCCCGGCAAATTGCCCGAATTGAAGCCGGTTTGCAGCCGCCCGTGCTGAAAGTCGGCAATTTGGAAGCCCGTCGCGATTTCAGCGATGTGCGCGATGTGGTGCGGGCATACGCGCTACTGGCAGAAAAAGGCATCGCCGGCGAAGCCTATAATATCGGAGCGGGGAAAGCCGTGCCCGTGCAATCGCTGCTGGATATTCTGTTGGCAATGAGTTCCGTCAAAATTACCATAGAACCCGACCCGGCGCGGATGCGTCCCGCCGACCAGCCGGTCAGTTACGGCGATACGGCAAAACTGCGGCGGCAAACCGGCTGGCAGCCGAAAATTTCGCTGGAAGAGAGCCTGCGCGACATTTTAAACTATTGGCGGAAAGTTGTCGCCGAGGAAATGGGCACATCGGCGGGGTAATCGTTTCCAAAATCCGACAAATGGCGCAACACAGCGCGCCACATTTCGTTTATACTGAAAACCGACAATTACTTTGAGAGGGAAATTCATGGCACAAAAAACAGCATTGATTACCGGCATAACCGGGCAAGACGGCTCGTATCTGGCAGAGTTTCTGTTGGAAAAAGGCTATCGGGTTGTAGGTATGGTGCGCCGCACCAGCACCATCAATTTCGACCGGCTGAAACACATTCAGGATAAAATTGATTTGGTGCAGGGCGACCTGCTCGACCAAATGTCGCTGATTGATATTTTGCAGGAATACCAACCCGCGGAAGTATACAATTTGGCGGCGCAATCGTTTGTTCCCACCTCGTGGAACCAGCCCGTGCTCACCGGTGAATTTACCGCGCTGGGCGTTACCCGCGTGCTCGATGCCATTCGCATTGTCAACCCCGAAACCCGTTTTTATCAGGCATCTACCAGCGAAATGTTCGGCAAAGTGCAAGCAGTACCCCAAACCGAAACCACACCGTTCTACCCGCGCAGTCCGTATGGCGTGGCAAAACTTTACGGGCACTGGATTACCATCAACTATCGTGAAAGTTACAATATGTATGCCTGTTCCGGCATTTTGTTCAACCATGAATCGCCGCGGCGCGGATTGGAATTTGTCACCCGCAAAGTAACGCATGCCGTGGCACGCATCAAACTGGGGTTGCAGCAAAATGTTCACTTGGGCAATCTTGATTCTCGCCGAGATTGGGGCTACGCCGGCGATTATGTGCATGCCATGTGGTTGATGCTACAACAAGATGCACCGGATGATTATGTTATTGCTACCGGCGAAACCCACGCCGTGCGCGAATTGTGCGAAGTGGCGTTCAGCCATGTCGGGCTGAATTGGGAAGATTATGTGGTGGTTGACCCCAAATTTTACCGCCCCGCCGAAGTTGACTTGCTCATTGGCGACCCGACCAAAGCCAAAAAACAACTCGGTTGGCAACCGCAGGTGAGCTTTAAAGAACTGATTGAAATGATGGTTGATGCCGATTTGGCAATGGTGAAAAAAGAAATGGAAAGTTAACATTCCGGCGGGCGTTTTTTGAAAACCAAGCGCGTAACCGTACAATATCGAATTGCGGTTACGCGCTTTTTTGGCGCAAAATTATAGTGACTGTTCAGGTGAATAGAGAATAGAACCCGGATTAACCCGGATTGCAGGGATTCGCACGGATTTTTAAATTATTTGGTAGTGGTGAAAATTGACTGATGATGTGAAGTAAGTGACAATGGCTTTTCCCCCCATCCCCCCTGTATCCCCCCTTCCCCGCCGGGGAAGGGGGGAGTGAGAGAGAGCGAGGGGGACGAAGTCCCCCTCGCTCACCCCTTTTTGCCCCCTCCCCCAAATTTGGGGGAGGGGGTCA
>CAYPNZ010000284.1:0-4607 GCA_964411845.1 uncultured Anaerolineaceae bacterium | reverse complement strand
CGGATGTGCCGCGGCAGTCCGAACGAAGTGGCGTCGCGCACCAAAATTCGCTGTTCAAGCAGCCGGCGGCGTGCTTCCGGCGCATCGTTCACCGCAATCAGTGCGAAAGTGGTATCGGTGGGCAGCACAATCATTCCCGATGCCCGCAGGTCATCCCACAGTTGCGCCGCGTGTTGGCGCAGTTTTGTCAGCGTGCGTTGTCGCCATGCCACGCTTTCGGGCGAAAAAGCGGCGACGCCGGCAATTTGCGCGGGGGTATTGACACTCCACGGCGGTTGGGCGGTTTTCAATGCGGCAATCACCGCCGGATGAGCGATGGCGTATCCCAGCCGCAAGCCTGCCAGTGCGAAATCTTTGGTCAGCGAGCGCAAAATGATGGTGTTGGATGCGGCAATGGCGGGCGTCGGTGTGGCGGCAAAATGGCGGTAGGCTTCATCTACCACCCACAACGCCTGCGGCGCAGACCGGCGCACAAGCGTCAACGCCTCCGCCGACCATTGTTGCCCGGTCGGGTTGTTTGGGTTGCACAGCCACACGGTATCGGGCTGTAAATTTTGCAGTTGCCGCGCCACGGTTTCCGGGTCAAAACGAAAGTCCGGCGGTGGTGCAATGATTGTTTCCACCCGTCCGCCCAGCAATTGCACGGCGCGAGCATATTCGCCAAAAGTGGGCGACAGGATGGCGTGCCGAGAGCCGGGGCGAACGTATGCCAGTGCAATGGTTTGGATGAGTTCTGCCGTGCCGTTGCCCGGCAAAATTTTTTCCGGGGCGATACGGAGGTGGCGGCTGATGGCGGCACGCAGCGCCAGCGCGTCGCGGTCGGGATAGCGTTTCAGCAGGGTGGCATGGATTGTTTTTTGCACCGCATCGAGCACGGCGGGCGGCGCGCCATACGGATTGGTATTGCTGCTGAAATCGAGCACGTCATCGCCGGACAACCCCAGTGCCGCCAACTCGGTGTAATTTCTTGCCCCGTGAATGGCTGGCGGCACGGTGGTAATTTCCGGACGGGGTACAAAAGGCGGCTGCGGCGACACGGTTAAACGTCTCCGTTGATGATTTTTTGCAGAAAAGGCATATCCAAATGTGCCGCCACATGGTCGGCGAGACGGTTATAATTTTGCTGACGGTCGAAAGTGCGGGCGTTGCCGTGCCAGCCCAAACTGCGCAACCATGCGTGCCGAAAGGCATCGTTTTCAAAAATGCCGTGCAGATATGTGCCCCACACCCGTCCGTCGGCGGAAATCAGCCCGTCGGCGTGCGCCTGCGTGCCGATGGCGCACAGCGGTTGTGCATCGGCGGCTGTGGGTTCGCTGCGCCCCATGTGGATTTCATAACCGCGGATGGTTGTATGCCGCACGGCGGCAAAAGGGGGGGCGGTTGCAGTTAAAATGCCGTTCACCCGCACCGTGCGTTTATCCCCGCCGAAAACGGTTTTCAGCGGCAGCAGCGATAATCCGGCAGTCACTGCGCCGGGGGCGGCTTCTGCGCCGTGCGGGTCGGCAATGGTTTCGCCGAGCATTTGATAGCCGCCGCAGATGCCCGCCACACTCCCCCCCTGCGCGGAAAAATGCCGTATCTTTTCGGCAAGCCCGGTTTTTCCCAGCCACTTCAAATCTGCCAGTGTGGTTTTTGTGCCGGGCAGAATTATGGCGGCGGGATTGCCCCATTCGGTGACGGATTGCACATATCGCACCGAAACGCCCGGTTCTGCCGCCAGCGGGTCGAAATCGTCGAAATTGGAAATATGCGGCAGGCGCACCACTGCAATTTCCAAATGTTCCACGGGGGCGGCAGTGGTTTCATCCAATGCCACCGAATCTTCTGCGGCAATGCCGACATTCGGCAAAAACGGAATAACGCCCAGCGTGGGGGTGTCGAAAGCGCGGGCTTGCAGCATTGCCAGCCCGTCGCCCAGCAGGCGAATATCGCCGCGAAATTTGTTGATGACAAAAGCCTTCACCCGTGCCCGTTCGGCGGGTTCCAGCAGCACCATTGTGCCAACCAGCGCGGCGAAAACGCCGCCGCGGTCAATATCGCCCACCAGCAGCACCGGCGCTTCGGCATATTGCGCCACGCGCATGTTAACAATATCGTTTGCTTTCAGGTTGATTTCGGCGGGGCTGCCGGCGCCTTCGATGATGACCAAATCGGTGCGGGCGCGCAGCCGGTCGAGCGCGGCGGTAACATGCCGCCACAGCAGCGGTTTTACCGTGTGCCAATTTTCTGCGTGCAAATGTCCGTGCGGTTTGCCGTTGAGCACAATCTGGCTGCGTCCGTCCGCTTCCGGTTTCAGCAGAACCGGATTCATATCCACGTGCGGGGCGATGCCCGCCGCTTCTGCCTGCGCGATGGTTGCCCGTCCGATTTCGTCGCCGTCGGGGGTGACGCCGGCATTCAGCGCCATATTCTGCGCTTTGAAGGGCGCAACTTTTACGCCCTGTCGCGCAAAAATGCGGCACAGCGCCGTCACCAGCAACGATTTTCCGGCGTTGGAATGGGTTCCCATTACCATCAAAGTTTTGGCGGTCATCGGTTTCCTCGCGGCAAGTTTGAAAGAAGAGTGTAATCCAATTGCCGAGAAACGCAAAACACTTGCCAAAATGTTGCGCATTGAATTTTTGACACATCCGATTTTCGGTTGTAGAATGCGCCCATTCAAATAGATTGAAAGTTAAGGGGTTTCTTCTGAAACCAACGGGGGAAGTCCGGTGCAAGTCCGGCGCTGTCCCGCAACGGTAACGCATTTTGCGAAGCCCGAAGACCCGACCTTAACGAAATTTGTTGTTAGCCTTCGAGGAAAGGTGGGACAAGCATCACCGCTATACCACCCGTCGAATGACGGGTTTTTTATTGCCACATCTCTCCGTTTTCTCGAAAAATAAAATATCGGGTATCTACTCGGTTACACAGAGATTCACGGAGAAAATGCAGAGATTCACAGAGAAAAACAAGCATTTATAACCTGAATTCGGAGTTATTTTTCCGCCGGTGAAGCCGGTGATTTTTACCAAAAAATCATCGAATGTCATTCCCGCGAAAGCGGGAATCCACGGATTTGTTCCGGATTCCGGATAATTTCCTGCGGAAATTTCCGGAATGACAAAAACTCCGAACCGAGGTATTTATAAAAAACTCTGCGAACTCTGTGTAACCTTTGTGTTTCTCTGTGTTCCAAGATAACTGCTGAATAAATACATATCGGGAGGGTCAAAATGACCAAATTCGGACCACACTTGCGGCAAACCGGTGCAGCCTTTTTGGCGATAATGCTTTTGTTTGCCAACCAAACCGTATGGGCAAAACCTGCGCAGATGCACATTATGGAAGGCTTTTTGCCGGTGGGGTGGGCAATTTTTTGGTGGGCGGTTGCCATCCCGTTTTGGGTGACGGGTTTCATCCAAATTAAGAAAATCTTGCAGGAAAAGCCGGAGCAGCGATTGATGCTCGGTATGGCGGGGGGATTTATTTTCATCCTCAGCGCGCTGAAAATCCCCAGTGTGACCGGTTCCAGCAGCCATCCCACCGGCACCGGACTGGGAGTGATGCTTTTCGGTCCGTTTGTGGTGACCATTTTGGGAACCATCGCCCTGATTTTTCAAGCATTGTTGCTGGCACACGGCGGTATTTCCACTTTGGGCGCAAATTCGGTGAGTATGGCAATTGGGGGTCCACTGATTGCCTACTATTTGGTGTGGCTGCCGTTGAAAGGGCGTGTGCCGGCGTGGGTAAATGCGTTTCTCACCGCGTTCATTGCCGATTTGACGACCTATGTTATCACTTCTACCCAACTGGCGCTGGCATTCCCCAACCCGCAAACGGGTTTTTGGGGGTCGTGGCTCACCTTCGCCGGAATTTTCGCCGTGACACAACTGCCGCTGGCAATCGCCGAGGGTATTCTCATTGTGTTGATTTTTAACTTCCTGCAAAATAACGCCGAAACCGAACTGAAAGAATTGGGATTGGAGGGCATTTAAAATGACGACAGACACCCCAAAACCCGTAAAATTCAGCAAGAAAGTTTATTTCATCGGCACGATACTCATTTTAATTTTGGTGGCAATGCCGTTGCTCACCGTCCGTAACGCCGATTTTGGCGGTACCGACGACCTTGCCTCCGAAACCATCGAAACACTTGCGCCGGATTACAATTACAAATGGATTTCCAATTGGTGGAAGCCCGAGTCGGAAACCGAAAGCGCGCTGTTTGCTCTGCAAGCCACCGCCGGCGGGCTGTTGATTGGATACGCGGCAGGCTACTGGAAAGGGCGCAAAAACCGTGCTGATTGACCGTTTTGCCTATGGCAACCGGCTGCGCCATACCGACCCGGCGCTGAAAACGGCAATTGCGCTGGCGGTGCTGGGTTTGTGTTTGGTGCTGAACACACCGGCGGCAAGTTTGTTCGCGCTGGGGTGGATGAGCCTGCTGACCGTTGCCGTGGCGCGCATTCCCGCCCGTGTTTTCGCCGGTATCCTGCTCGGCGAAAGTACTTTTCTCGCGCTGGCAACGGTGGGCATTGCCGTAACTGTTGCCGCCGCCCCGCCGCCGGTCGAGACGCTGTGGCGTGTGCATTTCGGGGGGCTGTGGATTTTCGGCACCGCAGCGG
>CAYPNZ010000283.1:0-4611 GCA_964411845.1 uncultured Anaerolineaceae bacterium | reverse complement strand
AACCACCGCCTCCGTGTGAGGTTCGGGGTGTGCCATCGCCAGCGGGGTATACACTTTTGTGGGCAAAACAAATTGCCGCCGGTTTGTTTCCAGCGTCAACCGCCCGCTGAAAATAACCAGCACCGTAACCACAATTTGCGCCGCCATTGACCACCGCCAGCGGGGCAATCGCGGCGAACCATCGGTAATTGCCGCACGGATGCGCCGCCAAACGCGGCGGGGCGGGTGTTTGCCGTCAACCTGCGCCTGCAACGATTGCACCACCAATGCGTCAAACTCATCGGAATCTTTATGCGCGGTCATAAGCCAAAACTCTCACCAATTGCTCGTCCGTTAAAATCGTTTTTCGCAGTTTCTTTCGGGCATAATGCAGCCGAGATTTTACAGTGCCCACCGGCACACTCATAATTTCCGCAATTTCTTCCAGCGACAATCCTTGCAAATAAAATAACACCAGCGTCGTGCGCTGTTTTATTTCCAACCGGTTCACCGCCTTTAAAACCATCGTTTGCAATTCTTGCGTTTCCACCTGATTTTCCGGCGATTTTACCGATGAAGGCAGCCAGCCCGTCAATTTTTGCAGCATTGTTTGCTTGCGCCGCCGCCGAGCCGTGATGTCATACGTTAAATTCACCATTACCCGGTAAAGCCATGGCGCCGGCGAAACATCGGTGCGCATTTGGGGCAAATGGCGATACGCCCGCAAAAACACCTCTTGCAGAATTTCTTCCGCCAAAAAACGGTCGCCGCTAATTGCCAGCGCCGTGCGATACAGCGCCGTTTTATGGCGATGATACAACGCTTCAAACGCTTGCATATCGCCCTGCTGCGCACGGATAATCAATTGCAGTTCATCAGCGGTGGGGGCAGTCAAACACGCCTCCCGCCCATTGATAATACGTTTATCCCGCGGAATTCGTTCATTTTCTTGAAAAAAATTGCGTCAAATGCCATTTTACTTTCGCCCGCAGCCTGCTATACTCTCTTTCAGCAAACCGATGGAGGATACATGCCCAATCAACTTATTAACGAAACCAGTCCGTACCTGTTGCAACACGCCCACAACCCCGTCAATTGGTATCCGTGGGGAGAAGCAGCGCTGCAAAAAGCGCGGGAAGAAGATAAACCCATTTTTTTGAGCATTGGCTATGCGGCGTGCCATTGGTGCCATGTGATGGAAAAGGAATCGTTTGAAAACCCAGCCATAGCGGATATTATGAACCAATTCTTCGTAAACGTCAAAGTTGACCGCGAAGAACGCCCCGATTTGGACGCAATTTATATGGATGCGGTTGTAGCGCTGACCGGACAGGGCGGCTGGCCCATGAGCGTGTGGCTCACCCCCGATGGCGTGCCGTTTTACGGCGGCACGTATTTTCCGCCCAACGACCGCATGGGGATGCCCGGGCTGGGGCGGCTGATGCAAACTCTGGCAGATTTTTACCATCGTCAAAAAGATGCCATCCAAAAACAGGGTGAACAACTGCTGGCGCGGATGAACAATTCGCTTTCGCTGGCGAACCCCGCCCCGTTCGATGCGGCGGTACTGGATGCCGCCGCGCAGTCCATCCTGCGAAACATTGATTTCACCCACGGCGGCACACAGGGCGCACCGAAATTTCCCCAGCCGATGATTTACGATTTTCTGCTGCGGCAATACGCCCGCACCGGCGATGTAACCTTGCTCGGCGCGGTGGAAATCACCCTGCAAAAAATGGCAACGGGCGGCATTTACGACCAACTCGGCGGCGGCTTCCACCGCTATGCCACCGATGCCGAATGGCTGGTGCCGCATTTTGAAAAAATGTTGTACGATAACGCCCTGCTGGTGCGGCTTTATCTGCACGCCTTCCAAATTACGGGCAAACCGCTCTACCGCCGGGTGGTGGATGAAACCCTGGCATACATTCGCCGCGAAATGACCCATCCCGCCGGCGGATTTTTCTCAACGCAAGATGCGGACAGCGACGGCGAAGAAGGCAAATTTTTTGTGTGGACGGCGGAAGAAGTGCTGTACCTGCTCGGTGATACCGCTGCCGAGCATTTTTCGGCGGTGTATGATGTGACCCGCCGCGGCAATTGGGCAGGCAAGTCCATTCTGCGCCAAAAGCAACCGCCGGCGGATGTTGCCGCCTCGCTGGGGATGGATGAAGCGGCGCTGGCGGCAGAGTTGGCAGCCAGCCGAAAAATTCTGTTCGACCGGCGCGAAACCCGCATAAAACCCGCCCGCGACGAGAAAATTCTCACCGCGTGGAACGGCATGATGCTTGCCGCCTTTGCCGAAGCCGGGCGCGTGCTGGATAATGCCGACTATATTGCCGTCGCCCGGCGCAACGCCGATTTTCTGCTGGAAAATCTGCGCACCCCCGACGGACGATTGTGGCGCACATGGAAAGACGGTCGCGCCAAATTGAACGGCTATCTGGAAGATTACGCCTTTTTTGCCGACGGTTTGCTGGCGTTGTACCAAACCACGTTTGACGAGCAATATTTTTCCGCCGCGCGGGAATTGATGGATACCGTGCTGACCCACTTCCGCGACCCCGCTGACGGCGGATTTTTCGACACGGCAGACGACCATCCCGAATTGGTGGTGCGCCCCAAAAACTTGCAGGATAACGCCACGCCCAGCGGCAATGCAGTGGCAGTGCGCACCCTGCTGCTGTTGGCGGCATACACCGGCGACGACCGCTATTTTGAACCGGCGGCAGCGGCGTTGGGCGCGCTGCAACCGGTGATGCAACGTTACCCGCTCGGTTTCGGGCATTGGCTCGGCACGGCAACCCTCATCGAAGCGGGCGTGCAGGAAATCGCGCTGGTTGGCGATGTCCGGCATCCCGAAATGGCAAAAATGCTGTCGGCGGTGCAAAAACCGTATCGCCCCTTCCAAGTTGTCGCGCTGTCATCCGGCGGCGAAACGGTTGTCCCGCTGCTGTATGACCGACCCGCCCAAAACGGCAAGCCCACCGCCTACGTTTGCCAAAATTTTGCCTGCCAACTGCCCGTCACCACCGCCGCCGCACTGCGCAAACAAATTTAAAACAGGAGGACGCTCATGCTCACCGAAAAACTGCCGCGTGTGCCGCTGGCACATCTGCCCACCCCGCTGGAACCGTTGCCCCGTCTATCCGAAACACTCGGCGTGGAATTGTGGATAAAACGGGATGACCAAACCGGGTTGGCGGGTGGCGGCAACAAAACCCGCAAACTGGAATTTCTCATCGCCGCGGCAAAAGCCGCCAACGCCGATACCGTCATCACCGGCGGCGCACCGCAATCGAACCACTGCCGCCAAACGGCTGCCGCCGCCGCAAAAACCGGATTGCGCGCCGTGCTGGTGCTCGCCGGAGAACCGGAGCATGCCACCGGCAACATCCTGCTCGATACCCTGCTCGGCGCGGAATTTGTGTGGGCGGGCACTCGCCCGCGCGATGCGGTGATGGCAGACACCGTCGCCGCGCAAAAAGCCGCCGGACACACACCGTATCTCATTCCGTATGGCGGCAGCAATTTCATCGGCGCCGCCGCGTATGTCGCCGCGGTGGAAGAACTGGCGCAACAACTCGCCGACCGCCATCTGCCGCCGTTTGACCGCATCGTGTTTGCGTCCAGTTCGGGCGGAACCCACGCCGGGCTGGCATTGGGCGTTGCGGCATTAAACCTGCCCACGCAGGTACTCGGCATCAGTGTGGATAAACCGGAAGTGGAACTGACCAACGAAATCGTCGGCACGCTGGCAACCGAAACCGCCCGCCGACTGGACTTGCCCCACCGTTTCAGCGGCGAAAACATCTTCGCCGATGACGGCTATATGGGCGGCGGATACGGCGTAATGGGCAACACCGAACGCGACGCCATCACCCTGTTTGCCCGCACCGAAGCCATCCTGCTCGACCCGGTTTATACCGGACGCGCCGCCGGCGGGTTGATTGACTTGATTCGGCGGGGAAAAATCGCCCCCGGCGAGCGGATTCTCTTTTGGCACACCGGCGGCTTCCCGGCGCTTTTCGCCCCCCGTTACGCCACAAAACTCGCCGCGGGAAATCACCAATAATTGGGGCAACCATTTTAAAAACGGCAAAAACGTGCCCATATATTGTGTTTTTCAGAATTTTTCGTCCATATTTTGTTTTTTGATTTTATAAAATTGATTATTGCGTGAAACGTAATGCGTGAAACGTAAAACGTATTGCGTAAACCCTGCAACTTTGAACCCTGAACTTGAAACGTAAAACGTGATGCGTGAAACGTGACCCGAAACCTGAAACTCGAAACTTTGGACTTGAACCTGCAACTTTGAACTTTGAACTTGAAACCCTGCAACCTTGAAAACCATACCCTGCACCATCACCCGAACCGAAATGACCGCGCCCGCCCGCTGGCGGCTGACCCTCACCGCCGAACGCATCCCCGCTTTTGCCGTGGGACAATTCTTTCTGGCGCAAATTGCCGACCCGGCAGCAGCGTACCTGCGCCGCGCGGTCTTCCCCGTCCCCGTCGCAGACAATCCCGCCGCGCTGCGGCTCGCTGTCTCCCCCGCCGACCTGACCGACCCCGCTTTCGGCTGGTTGGTTTCGCGGCGGGCAGGCACGCCGGTAAATTTGCTCGGAC
>CAYPNZ010000282.1:0-4639 GCA_964411845.1 uncultured Anaerolineaceae bacterium | reverse complement strand
TCCGCCAACTTTCGATGGTCAGGGTTACTTTTTCGCCGCTCGCCGGTTGTGCGGCGGCTTTGGTCGGTTCGGCTTTTGCCGGCGCCTGTGTGGGTTCTGCCTGTGCCGGCGCTTTGGTCGGTTCGGCTTTGGCGGGGGCTTGGGTGGCTGCCGGGGCATTACCGCCGCATGCGGCAAGTATCAGCACCAGCACTACCAGCAAACTTACAAGAATCTTCTTTGACATATTGTGTCTCCTCCATAGGTTTTTTCAAAAATAATTTAGGTTAGAATTGGTTGTGTTCGATATTTTGAAAAGATCACCTCCTTATTTTCTCAATTCGTCGCGTCACATCATCGGCAAACGCGGCAATATATTGTTGCACAAAATCAGTGGGAGAAAGCGAATCATCGGTGACGAGCGGGGTTAAATCCATTGCAAACGATTGCAGCGTGACCACATCGGTGGCATGGCTGGCAAAATAGGTGGCATTTGCCCGCCGACGCCCCATCGTGGCGAGGTCGTATCGTTTGCCGCCGCTCACCTGCGAATCGAACACGCCGACCAGCGCCATCTGCAAATTTTCAAACTGCGATAGATTGAATGCCACTTTTTGCTCATCCGGCAGCCAATCCAAATCGCGCCAAACTTCGCAGCCGTACAGTTTTTTGGGGCGTTCCGCTGCGGGCAGTTGGCGAATGGCGGCGACGGTTTTCAGCGCCACGCCGATGTGGGTGTCGT
This sequence comes from uncultured Anaerolineaceae bacterium, assembly GCA_964411845.1. Lineage (GTDB taxonomy): Bacteria > Chloroflexota > Anaerolineae > 4572-78 > 4572-78 > JANTHQ01. Next base: position 3,918 of record CAYPNZ010000282.1, on the reverse strand, counting down.
GTTTGTCTGCCAAATTATGGGTATAAACGATGTCGGGGCGGGTGGCGCGCAAAATTTCGGCGATGTCGGCGACGGGGTCGGGGTTGCTGCCGGTTTTTACCGCGGCGCTGGGAAAATCGAGAAAAATTTGCGCGGCATATTCGCCGATGATGGCGGCTTTTTTCTGCTCGGCGTTGCGCACCGCCCACATTTGGTCATCGGTATAGTTGCCGTAAATGCCACTGCGCGGCGAACCGCGTCCGTTGGTGACCACCACACCGGTAAACCAGCGGTCGGGCTGCCGGAAACAGGCAAAAATACCGTCTGCCGCCATAATTTCCAAATCATCCTGATGCGCTCCGATGGCAAGATGGGTGGTGCGTGCCAACCCGGCATCGGTTGGCATACCGTCGGGAATGAAAATTTGGGCGTGTGTTTGATGAAATTTCATACTGCTTGCTCCTTAAATCCAATGTTTGGGGTGTTTGGCAAACTTGCCGCGGCGATAGATTGCCCCACCCGCCGGCTTTTTTCATCGGGTAATTGCAAATGAATTTTTTCCGCCGCTGCCGGAAACTCGTCGCGCAGCACCGCAGTTGCCGTTTCCAAAATAATGCTCCCGCCGCTGCCGGACGTGACGCGCCCCAAAATGAGCACGTGTTCCAGTGTGTAAAAATCGGCATAATGGGCAATGGCATATCCCAAATAGGTGCCGATGGTCTGCCAAATTTTCAGCGCGCCGGTATGTCCGGCTTCTAATTTTTCCTGCACGAATTTCAGTTTTTCGGCATTGGAGATGCCGTCGGGAATGGCGATGCCCACTTTCGGCGCGAGACGGAAAACCGCCTGCTGCGAAAAGTATCGCGCGCCCACCCCCCGGTCGCCCGACCATTCGTCAATCGGGGCGCGGGGATGATAGTCCACCGGCGCGAACGCCAATTCGTTCAGCCAGCCGGTGATGTTTCCGTGGGCATCCACATAACCGGCGGCTTGACTGGAACCCATGGCAATGCCCAATATGCTGTTTGCTTCCAGCGACATGGCACCGGCAAGCGCCGTCACATCGCCATCGTTGACCACTTCCAACGGCACACCGAGTTCATCGCGGATGCGGTGAAACATGGTGCGGATTTCATCGAACCGGTCGGTGGGAATGCCCCGAAAAAGGGAAGCAACCATCGGGCGGGAATTGACATACACCCCCGCCGAACTGCCGCCCACCGCATCGAGACGGGGCAAATGGGCAATTGCCTGCCGGATGGCGCCCATAATGTGCGAATAATGATATTGCGGGTCGGGGCGGGTGGTGGGTTCCCACACAATTTCGGTGCTGAAAACAGGCTTGCCATCCACCACCGCCGAGACTTTCAGGTCGGATGCGCCCAAATCAAACCCGACGCGACAGCCGTTTAAGTGTCGTCCCAGCGTGTGGGTATCTTCTTTTTCCGGGGGAACGTCTGCCGCGGCACACGGCACAACGGTAAACGGCTGCCGAAAAACTTTGTGTCCCATAAATTCGGCGTCAAATGCGCGCTCGCCGTGCGGCGAATATACTCGCGCCAAATGCTTGCCAATTGCCGGCGAACCGCCGACATAAATTTTCCAGCCGCCGCGCTGCCATAGCAAAAATTTCAGCAATCGCTCCGCAAAAAACAAATTATCACCGGCGCGGGGATGGTCGTCGGCAAAAACGGTGGTTTCAAACCGAGATAAATTGCCGTCTGCCCGTTCCAGTCCGAAAATCAAGGGTACACCCGTACCGGAAGCGGCAATATCGGCTTGAAAGGCATGATGCGCCAGCACTGCCGGACGAAAATCGGCATCCAACGGTGGAACGTGCATCAAAATTTTGGGGGAATGTATTGTGGTCATTACGGTTTGCCTGTGTTGAATGATAATTTAAACAAGACCCAGTTCGTCTGCCAGCACCAGCGCCGATGCTCCAAGCACAACAATATCTTGCCCCAGTTGGCTGATGGTCAATTTTGTATTGCCGACAAGGAATGGCGGGGCATGCGTTTCTATGGCTTGTCGGGTGGCAGAAAGCAGCGGGTCGCCCAGTTTTGCCAACTCACCGCCGATGACAAATTGGTGAATATTCAGCGTGCCAACCATTGCCGCCAGCACCTGTCCCAGATAGTTGCCCATTGTATGAATGAGTTTTTGCACGGCGGGGGTGTTTGCCGCGGCGACAACATCTTCAATGGTCAAATTATCGGGGCGGGGGAAAATGGTCGGTTGGGCAAGGGCTATATTTCGGGTTTGCGCCAGCAACGCCGGGCTGCTGACCACGGTTTCCAGACAGCCATAATTGCCACAGCGACACGGTGCGCCATTTTCTGCCACGCGCACATGCCCGATTTCGCCTGCGCCGGAGCCGTCTCCGTGAAACAGTTGCCCGTTGATGATGATACCCGAACTGATACCCACGCCGATTTTCACCACCACCAAATTCGATACATTCGGATGTTGCCCGAAAGTGTATTCCGCCAGTGTTGCCGCTTGGCTATCGTTGGCAATGTACACCGGCAGCCGATATTTTTCCGCCAGCAGTTGCCGCAGCGGTAAATTTTCCCAATTGAGATTGACCGCCCGGCGCACAATGCCCCGCTCGGCATCAATTAACCCCGGCGCACCGATGCCAATGCCCAGTATCGGACTTTCCGCGGCGGCAATGAGCATATCCACCAGCCGAAAAACCAGTTTCAGCGCGTCATCGCCGTGGGCGCTGGTAACGGGCAAAACCACCCGCCGACAAATTTCGCCGCGCAAATTTACCAAACAGCCGCGAAATTCGCTGTCTGCCAAATCCAGCCCGATGACGTGACGCGCATCGGGGTCAACCCGTAACAAAATTGCCGGTTTCCCCCCGCGGGAAACGGCTTGTCCGATTTCGGTGACAAGGTTTTGGGCAAGCAACTCGGCAACAATGCTGGAAACCGTGGGGCGCGTCAGGTGGGTGGTGCGGGCAATTTCTGCGCGGCTAATTTCGCCGTGGTCGTAAATTGTGCGCAGAATCAATCGCCGGTTATGGGTTTTTATCTGCGCGCGGGTTGCTTTCTTATCGGTGGAAGCCATACAAACTCTGGTTTTGTTAGTTAATTTAACTTACAATTGCCAGTATAGCATGGTTTCAAAAGGGAGTCAATTACCAAAATTTGATGAAAGGGGAAATAGAGTTTCGGGGTTAAAAAATATACAAAATGCCGACGATGGCGATACCCCACAATACCACGGTGAGTTGCAACGGGCGGTCTTCCATCAACATTTCCGTGGGGTCGCCACCGCTATCGAGCACATGCAGCGCATACAGATACCGAAAAATACCGTAAATAACAAAAGGAATGGTCAACATCATCCAATGGTTGGGCGGCAAATTTGGCGCGCTGAAGGTGTACAGCGAGTATGCCATCACCGTGCTGGTTGCCACAATGGTGATAACATTATCCAAAAACGGCAAATTGTATTCTTCCAAAATGGCGCGCGTATTTTTTACGCCGTTTTTTGCCAGCAGCCACTCTTGCCGGCGTTTGCCAAAGCCCATCAACAGCGACAGCAGCGTGGTGACCACATACAGCCATGGCGAAAAGCGGGCTACCGCCACCAGTACCACCCCCGCCGCCACACGGATGACAAATCCGGCGGCGATGGTCAAAACATCAATGATTGCCATATGCTTCAGTTTGAAAGAATACGCCAATTGCATCAGCAGGTACAGCGTCATCAACAGCCCAAAACCGATGTTCAAAATAAAACTGAGCGGGATGACCACCAGCGGCAAAATAATTGCTGCTGCAATTGCCACATTTATCGGCAGTGCCCCCGATGCGACGGGGCGGTTTTTCTTTTTGGGATGTGCCCGGTCTTTTTCAACATCCACCACATCATTGATGATATACACCGTGCCCGACACCATACACAGCAAAAAGAAACCCGCTA
>CAYPNZ010000281.1:0-4650 GCA_964411845.1 uncultured Anaerolineaceae bacterium | reverse complement strand
CGGAAGCCGTGCTCGACGAGGACCTCTTTGCGCGCGCGGTCGCCGTTGTACATCCCCCGAATTCGCGGGATGCTCATATGGCTTTCATCCACCACCATCAAAAAATCATCGGGGAAATAATCGAGCAGCGTCCACGGGGTAGAGCCGGGCGGTCGCTGCGACAACGGGCGCGAGTAATTTTCGATGCCGGAGCAATAGCCCACTTCGCGCAGCATTTCCAAATCGTAACGGGTGCGCTGTTCCAGCCGTTGTGCTTCCAGCAATTTGTCTTCCGCGCGGAGTTCCGCCAGCCGTGTTTCCAATTCCGTTTCAATATCGCGCATTGCCGCCGCCAATTTGTCTTGCGGGGTGATGAAATGTTTGGCGGGGTAGATGGTCAGTTCGGTCAGCCGCTGGCGGAATTCGCCGGTCAGGGCGTCAACTTCGGTGATGCGGTCTATCTCGTCGCCGAAAAACTCGATGCGGTATGCCAAATCGTTGTATGCCGGGCGAATTTCCAGCGTGTCGCCGCGCACGCGAAACGTGCCGGAACGCAGGTCGTAATCGTTGCGCTGGTAGTGGATGTCCACCAGATGGCGCAGCACTTTATTTCGCTTGCGGACTGCGCCCACTTCAAATTTAATGAGGGCTTTATCGTATTCGGCGGGGTCGCCCAAACCGTAAATGGCGCTTACACTGGCGACAATCAGTACATCGTTGCGCGTAGCCAATGAACTGGTTGCCGCCAATCGCAGCCGGTCAATCTCATCGTTGATTTTGGCATCTTTTTCGATGAAGGTATCGGTGCGGGGAATATACGCTTCCGGCTGGTAATAATCGTAATAACTGACGAAATATTCTACCGCGTTATGGGGGAAAAACGCTTTAAATTCCCGATATAACTGCGCCGCCAGCGTTTTGTTGTGCGCCATTACCAGTGTGGGGCGGTTGATGCGCGCCACCACATTGGCAATGGTGAATGTTTTGCCCGTACCCGTCGCGCCGAGCAGAATTTGGTGTTTTAACCCGTTTTCCAGCCCCGCCACCAATTGCTCGATGGCTTCGGGCTGGTCGCCGGACGGCTGAAAATCGGATACCAGTTGGAATTTTTGCATAGATTGACTCCCCAAAATAGAACGCTCGTTCGGTATTATAGCAGAGGTCGGCGTGTGTGCCAAGTTGAAAAAGCGTGCAGCGGATTTTGTTTTTCTGCCGATAGGCATACAATGCGGACGAGTTTTGTCGGTTGAAAATTTTACCCCGCAGGAGGGCGCGGATGCCTGTTTTCGCGGTTGGGTTGGTGCTGGCTTCAACAGTATTGCACGCCGGTTGGAATTTGCTGCTCGGTGCGCGGCGCGACAGTTTCATTTTGCTGCGCATCACTTCGCTGGTGGGGGCGGTTGGTATTATTCCGGCGCTGATAACAGAGGTTACCGGCACGTCGTTTTCGCCCGCGGTGTGGTTGTGTGCGGCGGCTGCCGGGGCGGCAATGGCAATATATGATTTGGGGTTGACAAAAGGCTATCAGCACGGAAATTTTACGGTGGTGTATCCGGTGGCGCGGGCGCTGCCCATTTTGCTGGTGGCGGTGGCGGATGCGGTGTTGGGGCACGCGCCGACACGGGTCGCGTGGGTGGGTATGGCGCTGGTGTTGGTCGGCTGTGTGGTGATGCCGCTGGAATCGCTGCGGGGGTTCAAATTTGCCGCCTATTTTAACCGCACAATGGTTTGGATTGTGGTGACGGCGTTGGGCACGGTGGGGTACACGCTGGTTGACCATACCGCCGCCAATTTTTTTGATGCGGGTCCGTTCACGGCGGCTCGTTATGGCATTTACGAATTTGCATTTTCCGCATTCTTTTTCGCGGTGATATTGCGGATGATGCGATTGCCGCCGAGTGCGGTTGCCGGTCGGCGGCAGTGGCGGCAGATTGCGTTGGGCGCGCTGGCGATGTTCGGCGCATATTGGCTGGTGTTGTGGAGTTACCAAATCAGCCCGCAAGCCAGTTATGTGGTGGCGCTGCGGCAATTCAGCATTGTGTTGGGCGTTGTGGCAGGGTCGTTTTTATTTAAAGAACCGGCGCGCGGGCTGCGAATTTCCGCCGCTATTGCCATTGCCGGCGGTATCGGATTGATTGCTTTGGGCGGGTAGGGGGTGCTGATGTTTCCGTTTTGCATTTAATGCCGATGCTGTTTGCCCGGCAGTTTGTTGCCGGGAAAACTACCCAAAAAAGAATATCTTTTTTGACACGACTATGGCTCAATGCTACGATTGCGGTGTAGATGTAATGTCGGTGCATCAATGATGATGCAATCAAATAAATCACAAGGAAGGTGAGTTATGTCTAACGGAATTTTCAAAGTTCCCAAACCGAACAATGAACCGGTATTGGCGTATCGCCCCGGCAGTGCGGAACGAACCGCGCTGAAAGCGAAATTGGCGGAAATGTCGGCGCAGGAAATTGAAGTGCCGATTATCATCGGCGGGCAAGAAATTCGCACGGGGAATCTGGCGGAAATGTATGCGCCGCACGACCACAACTTGAAACTCGGCGTGTACCACAAAGCCGGGCGCAGAGAAGTCGAAATGGCAATTGAAGCGGCATTGGCAGCCCGAAAAATCTGGGCGGATTTGCCGTGGGAACAGCGCGCCTCTATCTTTTTAAAAGCCGCCGACTTACTTTCCGGTCCGTGGCGCGCCACGCTGAACGCGGCAACCATGCTGTGCCAATCGAAAACCGTTTTTCAGGCGGAAATTGATTCGGCGTGCGAAACGATTGATTTTTGGCGATTTAACGCCTACTATATGTCGCAAATCATCACCGACCAGCCATATTCGCCGCAGGGCGTGTGGAATCGGCTGGAATACCGCCCGTTGGAAGGCTTCATCTTCGCCGCAACGCCATTTAATTTTGCATCTATCGCGGCAAACTTGCCCACCGCGCCGGCAATGGTGGGGAATGTGGTACTGTGGAAACCGGCATCCAGCGCGGTATACACCGCGTATTGGATTTACCGGCTGTTGAAAGAAGCCGGTCTGCCCGACGGTGTCATCAACTTTTTACCCGGTTCGGGCGGCGAAGTGGGCGACCCCGCGCTGGAAAGCCCCGATTTGGCAGGCATCCATTTCACCGGTTCCACCGCCGTTTTTCAGGGGATGTGGAAAAAGGTCGGCGATACCATCGCGCAGAAAAAATACTATCCGCGCATTGTCGGCGAAACGGGGGGCAAAGACTTCATCTTCGCGCACAATTCCGCCGATGTGGATGCGCTGGTTACCGCCAGCCTGCGCGGGGCGTTTGAGTATCAGGGGCAAAAGTGTTCGGCGGCATCGCGGGCATACATTCCGCAATCGCTGTGGACGGATTTCAGCACCAAATTGACCGGTGAATTGGCGCAGGTAAAAATGGGCGACCCAACCGATTTCACCAATTTTATGACCGCGGTGATTGATAAAGGTTCTTTCCATAAAATCGCCCGTTACATTGACCACGCCCGCGAAGATGATGACATCGAATTTGTGTATGGCGGTAATTACGATGCTTCCAAAGGCTATTTCATCGAACCGACGGTGTTGCGCACCAAAGATCCGCGTCATATGCTGATGCAGGAAGAAATTTTTGGTCCCGTGCTGACCGTTTATGTGTATGATGACGATAAGTTTGATGAGACGCTGGAACTGTGCGATACCACCTCGCCATACGGACTGACCGGTGCGATTTTCGGGCAAGACCGGCTGGCGTTGAACAAAATGTCGGAACGGTTGCGGAACGCTGCCGGTAACTTTTATTTGAACGACAAGCCGACCGGCGCGGTGGTGGGGCAGCAGCCGTTTGGCGGCAGCCGAGCCAGCGGCACCAACGACAAAGCGGGCAGTGCGATGAATTTACTGCGCTGGATGACCGTGCGCACCATAAAAGAAACAATGGTGCCGCCCACCGATTGGCGTTACCCGTTTATGGAAGCGGAATAGCGGCAGTATCGGCAACACGCAACAAAAAAGCCGGCTCGCGCGAGCCGGCTTTTCGTTTGGGTTGAAAATTACATACCGCCCAGCCAAGTGCCGATGATACCGCCGGGTCCCATTTGGGCAATCAAACCGGCAAATACCACCGAAACCATTGACATCAGTTTGATGAGAATGTTCAGCGAAGGACCGGTGGTGTCTTTAAAGGGGTCGCCCACCGTATCGCCGACCACTGTGGCTTTATGCGGGTCAGAGCCTTTGCCGCCGTGTGCGCCTTCTTCGATATGTTTTTTGGCGTTATCCCACGCGCCGCCGGCGTTTGCCATCATCACTGCCATCGCAAAACCGGTTGCCAACCCGCCTGCCAGCAAGCCGAGCACCCCGGCAACACCAAACAGCACGCCGACAACCACCGGCACGGCAATTGCCAGCAACGACGGCATCACCATTTCTTTTTGTGCGCCGCGCGTGCTAATTTCCACACAACGGGCGTAATCGGGTTTGCCGGTGCCTTCCAAAATACCGGGAATCTCCCGGAATTGGCGGCGAACCTCTTGCACCATATCGCCTGCGGCACGCCCCACGGCTTTCATCGTCATTGCCGAGAAGAAGAACACGGTTGCCGCGCCGGTGAAAATCCCAATCAGCACGGCGGGGTTCAGCAGGCTGACATTATAATATGCGCTGAAATCTGCCAGCGTCAT
>CAYPNZ010000280.1:0-4653 GCA_964411845.1 uncultured Anaerolineaceae bacterium | reverse complement strand
CCATTTCGGCAGACTGCTGTTTTCCTTTTTCCACCCGTTTGGCGCCTTCTTCGGTGGTCATCACCCCTTTACCGGAGGCTTTTTGCACGTCATTCAAAATGGCTTGCACCTGTACCGTAAATTGTTTCGATTGCTCGGCAAGACTTTTAATTTCCTGCGCCACCACCGCAAAACCTTTGCCCTGCTCACCCGCTTTGGCAGCTTCGATAGCGGCATTGACCGCCAGCAAATTCGATTGTTCCGCCAAATCTTCCACCGCCGAAATGATGCTGCCGATGGTTTGCCCCTGCTCGCTCAAATGGATGATGCTGTCGGCGATGGTTTCAATATGGCTGCCGATGGCATCCATTTCCAGCAGTGTTTTTTCCATTGCCTGCAACCCGTTCTGCGAGATTTCGGCATTTTGCTGCGATGCGCTGGCGACTGCGTCGGCGCGGTCGGTGGTTACTTCTGCCGTTTGGCGCAATTCGGCGACGGTGGCGGTTGTTTCGGTAATGGCAGAGGCGGTTTCGCTGGCAGTGGCGGACATTTCGGCGGAGGTGGACATCAATTGGCTGGCAGAAGCGGACAGAATCGCCACGCCATCCATCAATTCGGCGGTTTGACGGCGCAAATTTTCGAGCATCACCTGCAAAGATTTGCCCAGCACATCATCATCGGAACGGGGGGTGAACGACACGGTCAAATCGCCATCGGAAATGCGTTGTGCCACTTTCACCGTCTCGCGGGTACTGTCAACCAGTTCCTCCAGTGTGCGGCTCAACTCGCCAAACTCGTTTTGTTGCACCGAGAGTTTGGAAACGTTCACATCCAATCTGCCGGAAGCCAGCGTTTTCAACCCCCGTTCGATATATGCGATGGATTTTATCATTCCGCGGGTGGTTGCCCAACCAACCGTTATGGCAAAAATAACCATTAACACCATTAAAACCACCACCACTTGGGTGGCTTGGGTAGTGATGCGCTGCGCCACTATTGCCTCGTTATCAAATTCGGCGTGTTTGCCATCGGCGACCGTTTGGGCATATTGCAGTAACGTTTCTCCATTTTGGTTGAGGTTGGTTATCAACCCTTTTTTCTCGTCTATGGTCGCCTGAATATCCTGCACCCCCTGAAAATAGGCTTTCGCCGCCGATAGCGATGCCGCCGCGAGTGTTTTTTCGTCATCAGTGGTTAACGATGATTGCACAATCTCAAAAGCATTGCTCATTTGCAAAAAATGATGCTGCGCATCATCGAAATATTGCGTGTTTTCGGTATCAAGGTAACGCGCGGTACTGCGGGTGAGCATCAGCCAATGCTGAATGATGTTGCCGAGCGCATTTAAACGCAGGGTGTCGCCGTTTTTCACCATTATGTCACGCAGTTGGTCAATGTTTTGCTCCATTACCGGGCTTTGCGCGTCGAGCACGTTGGCAACCGTTTCATTTTCCAAACGCATCAACGCCACCACCCGCTCGAAGGTTTTGTTATATTGGGTGATGCCGGCTTCAAGGCTTGAAAATGCTTCCGCATCGGTGGAATTGTCTTCGTCATCGGTAATTATTTTTTGCAGTTGCGTTTCAAGCGTATTGAATGATGCACGGTAGCGGGTCAAGTCGTCCGCGTTGCCATCCGCCAGATAGTGCATCGCATTCAATTGCGATTGCAGCAGCAAATTCGACACGCTGTCTGCCAATTGCTGGTCGCTTGCCAAATGGCTTGCCATAAAACTAACCGTATCGTTGATGGTATTCAATCGGAGGATGGAAAAAACACCGATGAGGATGATGAACAACACACCCAGCGCAAAACTGCCCATTATTTTTATGCCGATATTCAAGTCCTTTAAGAATTTCATCATCGTTCTTTCCTTTTTGGTTGGCTGCAAAACCGAGGTCAAACAGTTTCGTGAACAATCAGCCGGGGGTCACTCAACATTTTCCCGGCATCGAGCACTATCACCATTTCGGCGGTGATACCGGCGACATATTCGCCTTTAAACCCGTCAAGCGTGGTGGGCGGCGGCTGTAAATCGGATTTCAGCAGTTGCCGCACGCCGAAAACCTCATCCGCCGCGATGCCAAATCGCATTTCATCATTTGCCAGCAACAGCACATTGTGTATTTCCACCCCGGCGGTATCCGGCAAATTGAACAATGCTTTCAAATTCAGCACCGACACAATTTGCCCGCGCACATTGATGATACCCGCCACAAATGGGGGGGTACACGGCACGGGGGTAACATTGTGCCGCGACAGCACATCTTGCAAAAATTCTACGGCAACGGCATACGTTTCATCTGCCAGCCGAAACAAGACCGCATCGAAAAAAGTTTCGGCTGCGGCGGGTTCCGGCGGGTGTTGAGCCAGTGCCAGCGCCCGTTGATGCAAAATTTCCGCCACAGTGTGAGGTTGTTTTGAGTTGAGTTTTGTATTTTCAGCCATAACTCATTCCAGATGCGCCGTCATCTGTTGCAGTGCCGCCACGGTCAAATCATCGGAACCGATGAGGATGGTTTCGGCAGACAGGGTTGCCAGTATCTCTTTCAGGGTGCGAAAATGGCGGTGGGCGGCGGCAAATTTTCCCCGACGGCGCAAAATGCTCCCCAGTGTAAAATGGGCAAGTGCAAAATTATGGTTCAAAAAGAGCGTTTTTTTCAACGCGGCAATGGCTGCCGCATCATCATGCTGCGCTTCAAAAACGGTTGCCAGCAGATAATGATAGCGCGAATTGAGTTTGTCGGCGGCAATGGCTCGCCGACACCATGCTTCCGCATCCGCCAGTTGCCGCCGGTTGGCGTAGGCGTGAACCAACAATTGCACCGCGTCCGGTTGATTTGCCAGCGCGCCATCGTTGGCAGTAAGCATTTCCTGCAAAATTTCCGCCGCGGCGATGTATTCTCCCCGCCGATAGAGGGTCAGGGCGCGATTGTACGTTTCCGCCGCTGACACCGAATTTCGAGCGGGTGCGGTACGGGCGGGCGGCAGTGCCGTTTCTGTTTTTGCGACCGCCTGCGCTTGCTTTTGAAAAAGGGTTGCGCCGTTGAAAATATGCCGCTGCAATCCGTCGGCGGCGATATGCGGAACTTCACTGGGGCTGACCACCAGCCAGCCGCCGGGTGTCAGTGTGCGCGTCAGTTTTTCCGTGACGGCGGCGACGATTTCCACCGAAAAATAGATGAGCACGTTTCGGCAGAAAATCACATCCATATCGTGCAGTTGTTTTCGGTATGCCGGGTAGGTATCTGTTACCAAATTGAGTGGAAAAAAGGAAACCATTTGCCGAATACGGTCGGAAATTTGGAAAGTGCCGTCGGGTAATTCGGAAAAATATTTGCGGCGATATACCGGCGCAATCTTGCGAAACGACCAGCGGCGGAAAATACCCTGCTGTGCCCGTGCCAATGCGGCGGAATTTATATCTGTGGCGATAATGGATGCCGTCCAGCCGGGATATTGCGGCAGTACGGTATCGAGCATCATCGCCAGGGAATACGCTTCTTCGCCGGTTGATGCGGCGGCACTCCACACCCGCAATTGCCGCGATTGACGGTTCGGCGCGGTGAAGATTTGCGGCAAAATTCGGTCGCGGAGGGCATCGAAAGCAGCGGGTTCGCGGAAGAAATATGTTTCGCCAATGGTGAGATGCCGGGTCAGCACCGCCCATTCCCGCGGAGAGAGCGGTTTTTCCAGCAATCTTGCCACGCATTGCGCCGTATCGCCGCAACCAAGTTCATCGGCAACCGGTGCAAGCCGTTTCAGCAAATCCGCGTGTCTGTCCGGGGGAAAATATAACCCCAAGCGGACTTCCAATTTTTTACTCAATTGCGAAAGTTGTGCCGCCGAAATCCGCCCGCTCATGCCGCATCCGCCTCCTCGCCGGCTGCCGGTTCCGGTTCGGGCAATTCAATGCCATCCGCCGGAATATCGGCATCGGGCAGTGCTTCGGGATTGCACAGGTATATCGCCTCGCCCCCCTGCTCGAGCACGCCATCCAGAATATCGGTTTGCAGTACCACATTTTTGGCGCGCATCACATCAATCAGGCGCGGTTCCAAAATGCCGTCCACCGTGTCGGCAAGCAGTGCCAGTTGACGCTCGCCCACAGATAGCAATATCAGCCGGTCAGACAAGCGAATGTCTCGGCGGGGCAGGTTGAACAGCGCCCGCAAATCAAAAACCGAGACCATTTCACCATGCAGGTTGATGACGCCGCGAATCAACGGTGTCTCGTTCGGCACGGGGATAATTTCCACCACCCGTATCACCCGCGAAACAGATTCAAGGGGCAGTCCGTAATGGCGATTATCCAATTTGAATATCAAAAAGCGGTATGGCGCATTCATTGAGCATTCCGGTGTATATCAGCACTGCCTACATTATACGCCGAAATGTGGGGAGATTTCCATAAAATGCACGTAAAGGTTTGGGGAACGGATTACCCGGAAGGCGAAATCGGTAAGTCTCACAAACAATCTATTGACCTCTTGCAAGAGTAACTTTGGGAAGTAATTTCTTGACCGGAACAAGCATATTTTTGCAAAATTATGCCAATGTCATTCCCGCTTGTGCCTTGCGGGTGCGAAAGCGGGAATCCATAGGTTTTCACGGTGGATTCCGGATATTTCCCTGCGGGAAATTTCGGTATGACAGACTTATGCAAGCGGTCTA
>CAYPNZ010000279.1:0-4700 GCA_964411845.1 uncultured Anaerolineaceae bacterium | reverse complement strand
CATGATTACCGCCGAACGCGGTTTTCAGGCAAACAGCCGCGTTATCACCGCCTCTGACCAAATGCTGCAAGAATTGGTCAATCTCATCCGGTAATAGCGCTCAACTTCCAATGTAGACTCAACGCGCGGGGCGGCTCCCAATTTTTTGGCGGGTCGCCCCGATTCATCATTCGCAACTCGCTATTCGCAATTCGTAACTCGCTATTCGTTACTCGCCATGGGCTATTCCGAAGCATTAACCGCCGCATTATTGAATACGCTCCGCCCCCCCACCATCCAGCCGACCACCGCCGCCGCGATGCCGGTCTCGGAAGGGCAGTTGATTCGCGCCACGGTACAGCAGGTAACCGACCAAGCCGTGCTGCTGAATATCGCCGGGCAGTTAATTTCCGCCAAAACGGATGTACCGCTGAAACCACACCAACAAGTGCTATTGAATGTCCAGCAAGCGGGACCCGACCAAATTACGCTGCAAATCGTGTCGGATTCTGCCCGCCCGCCGAGCGCCGCCGCAAATGCCCCCGCTGCCGCGCCGTCATTCGAATCACCGGCACAAAACGTGCAACAAATGCTCGTTTCGTGGGGGCTGCCCGCCGATTCGGTGAATATGCAGTTGGCAGAGGCGCTGCTCACCCATGCCCACACCCTCAACCCGCAAGATTTGCAATCGGCGCGGCAGGCGTGGTTGCAATTGCCCAACCCTACCCCCGCCGATTTGAACGCGGTGGCATTTTTGCAAGCGCACCGACTGCCGCTGAGCCCGGAAAGCGTTTCGCTGGCAAAAGCATGGCTGAACGGGCTGCCGCCCATTGCCAACCGGCTGACTGCCGTGCAGCAAACGCTGACCGCCGTGCTGAACCAAATTCAGCCTGCGGCACAGGGCAATTCCGCACTGAACCAACTGACCACCGTGCTGCAATCCACACTGGAACAGATTGCCCAATGGCACATCACCCCCGACACACCGCCGACGGAAATTGCCGCCCGGCTGGAATCGCTGGTGGTTAATTTGAACACCCCGCCGGAAGCATCGCTGGCAAAACAACCCGCCGTGGTCATCACCGCCAAAGCCACCGCAGCGATCGCCGGTCAACCGCCGCTTGCCGCCGATGACGGTTCAAACCAAAATATTACCGCCCCGAAAACCACCGCACCACCGGCAGCCACAGCCGGAAAAACATCCGCCGCACCGGGGCAATCCGCCGCCCAACCCGCCCCGACCACTGCGCCGACGGCTGCAGTGACGCTGCCCGCCAGCGCACCGCTCGACAACCCGCTGCACCAACTGGCGCACATCGTTTCAAACGCGCTGGCAAATGCCGACCTGCCCCCCGCGCAGGCAACCGCCCTGCACCAACTTTCGCAGCAACTGCACAATTTGGCGCAAGATTTGGGCGCGGTGCAACTTTCAAATCTGGCAAACACGCTCGCCACCGAAACGGGGCAATATTATCTGTTTCCCGTACCGCTGCACCATCCCGACGGCACGCAAACAACGGCGCAGTTGAAGATTTTTCGCCAGCCGGGACGAAAATCGGTGAACCCGGAAAACACCCGAATTGCGCTGCTGCTCGATTTGCCCAGCCTCGGCGAAATTGCCATTGACTTGACGGTTTTCAAGCGGCAAATCAGCGGGCGCGTGCTGACCGGACAAACCGAAACCAACGCGCTGGTGGCGGCAAACTTGGATGAACTGCGCACGCGGTTGAGCACACTCGGCTACCAGGTGGAAACCCTGTCCACGGCAATGCTGACCGAAGAAAGAACCGATGACGACATATCGGCACAAACCGGCACACCGCCAAAATTAACCGCGATTGATGTGAGCATCTGAGATGAAACGCCCGTCAAAACCCCAGCCGCAACGGGCAGTTGCCCTGACATACGACAGCGAAACCATGCCCGCGCCGAAAATCGCGGCGGAGGGGCGCGGCAAACTCGCCGAGCGGATTATCGCCGTGGCGGAAGAAAACGGCGTGCCCATTCGCCACGACCCCGATTTGGTGGTGTTGCTGGCGCAACTCGACGTGGGGCAAATCATTCCGCCGGAACTTTATCTCGTCGTCGCCGAAGTGCTGGCATTTGTGTATCAATTGAAGGGCAAGCAAACGTGATGCGTGAAACGTATTGCGTATTGCGTGAAACGTGATGCGTGAAACGTGATGCGTGAAATATGAGGCGTGAAATGTAAACTTTGCAACCCTGAAACCTGCAACTCTGAAACCTTGTAACCCTGAAACCCTGAAACTTTGAACCCGAAACCTGAAACTTTGAAATGAACCTGAAACTATTTTTCATTATTCTGATACTAACACTGCTCGCGCCCATCCCCGTGTTTGCCGACGGACCGTTGCCGCTGTCGGCATATCCGCGTCCCAAAAACGACAACGGGCTGGGCATCCATTGGAGCACCAATGTTTACGGGCAAGACGATGCCACCACCGATTATTTCGTCAACGAAATTGATGCGATGGGCATCAAATGGGTAAAATTCCTGAATGACCAAACCGACGGTCGCCATTACGATTATTTGGTGCAACAATTGGTGGCTCGCGGCATTATGCCCGTGATGCGCATTTACACGCCGTGCAACAAACCGCTCAATCTCGACTCGTTGGGGAAACTGGTTGACCATTACGTGCCGATGGGATTGGTTTATTTTGAATTGTATAACGAACCGGACATCCCCGGGCGCGACGGCGGTTGGTGCGATAACCCCACCCCCAACCCCGACTATCTGGCGAGCATTTGGGCGCCAGCCGCCCGCGAAATTCAAGCACACGGCGGCTATCCTTCGCTGCCGTCCATCTTTCCGATGGGGAAAAACGTGCCCGGCTGGGAAAACAGTTTCTTCCAACAATTTTTGCGCGCCATCAAAGCGCAGGGAAACACCCCGGTGCTGTATCGCAGTTGGGGCGCGGTGCACAACTATTTCATCAACCACCCGCCGGACTATCCGCAAGACCCGGTAAATTTAACCGGGCGCGCGCTGACACCCGCAGAAATTGCCACATACGGGCTGGACGAACATCAGGTATCCGCCATCAATCAAGCCCGCGCCAACCAACGCGAACCGGGCGGCTTTTATGTGGGCGATGACCCCACTCTCGATGTGACCGGTTTCAAACAGTTTATCGCCTATCACGACCAATTTACCGAATTGTTCGGTTTTGAAATTCCGCTCATCAGCACCGAGGGGGGCGCAACGGTGGGCAGTTGCGAAGACCCGCGCTACCCCTGCGTGGATGCTCAAATGCAGATGGATTGGACGTTGCAAGCCTACCAATATATGCTGGACGATGCGCCGGACTATTATTTTGCGATGAACACCTGGCTCATCGCCCAAAAAGCGCTCGATTATTTCGGCGGCACGGTATGGGAAGGAAACGCTTGGTATCACGACCGCAAAGGGAACCATTTGCCGGTGGTGGATGCGCTGAAACAATTTTCGCGCAAAGGCGAGCCGCGCCACGACCAAAAAGCCGCTAATCACTGGCAGCCGCCCGCCGCCCGCAGTATCGCGCCGCAAGCCGTTATCGCCACCGGCGGCACGGGCGGCGACACACCCGCCGCATCCGTCACCCCGCCGGCAGTGCATTCGTTGGCAAACTATCCCCACCCCCCCAACGATAACGGGCGCGGGGTGCATTATGTGCCCACCATTTTGGGGCAACCCACCGACCAAGTTGACCGTTTTGTCGCTGAAATAAAAGCGATGAACATCAAATGGGTAAAAATTATGCAGGGCGATACCGCCAAAGTGGAACACAATTATTTAATTGAACAACTGGTTGCCAACGGTATCGAACCGATTTTGCGGGTGTATAAACCGTACAACGACCCGTACCAACACCTCGGCGAGTTGGTGCCGCAAGCGAAAACGCTGGGCGTGCATTATTTTGAACTGTACAACGAACCGAATATCGCCGGTTTTCCGGGCGGCTGGCGCGACGGCGAAGCCATCAGCGTTGACCGGATGCTCGATTTGTGGATTCCCGCGGCGGAAACGGTCGCCAAAGCAGGCGGATACCCCGGGCTGCCCACGCTTGCCCCCGGCGGCGATTATGAGGATATGAAATTCTTGCGAGAATTTTTAGATGGCTTGCAGGCACGCAAACGCACCGACACCCTCGACCGCGCATGGCTGCCGCTGCACAACTATTTTCTCAACCATCCGCTCAACTATCCCGACGACCCGGTGAACCGGCACAGCGTGCCGCTCACCGCCGCGGAAATAAAAGCGCGGGGGCTGGATAGCACGCTGGTGGCAACCATCAATGCCGCCCGGCTGAAAGAGCGCATCAAAAAAACCTATCGCATCGGCACCACCATTGATGAAGATTCAAACGGCTTCCGCAAATTTGAAGCATACGAGCACATTTTTTTCAACAAATTCGGCTGGTATATTCCCATCATCAGCACCGAAGGGGGCGCAATTGCAGGCGATTTTCAAGACCCGCGCTACCCCCCCGTCAGTGAAAATGATGTAACTGACTGGACGCTGACGGCATATCGTGATATGCTTGAAAATGTACCGGCATACTATTTCGCTTTTACGCCGTGGCTGCTGGCAAATGCCGCCGGCGGGCACTGGGATGCCGCGTGGGAAAAAGCGGCATGGTATAAAATTGACGGCTCAACCCTGCCGGTGGTGGACGCACTGAAAAGCGACCCCGCCCGCCGCCAAACACGAAACTGGC
>CAYPNZ010000278.1:0-4708 GCA_964411845.1 uncultured Anaerolineaceae bacterium | reverse complement strand
TGGCAATGGCAATGCCCAAATAGATTGCCATTGTACTGCAGCCAGCGCCCCCTTTGGGGCTGAAAATGCTGATGATTTTTCCGGTGGCTACTTGCTCCGGTGCGGCAAGCGGACCCGTACCGCCCGGTTGAGGGGTGTATGCCATTCGCTCGCGTTGTTCGGCGCTGAGTTGATATACGCGCCGCACGCTGGTAATCAGTTCGTTGCCGGAAAAGGGTTTGATGAGAAATTCGCGTGCGCCGGCAAGCATAGAGCGACGCAGGTAATCGGCTTCGCTTTGTACCGACATGATGATGACCTGAGTGTATGGCGAATGGCGGGTAATCAGCTCACTGGCTTTGATGCCGTCCATGCCGGGCATGTTGATGTCCATCAACACCACATCGGGCTGAAGTTCTTTCGCCATATCAACGCCTTCTTGCCCGTTGGTTGCCGCCCCCACCACTTCGATGTCGGATTCAAAAAAGAGTAGTTTCCGCAGGTTTTCGCGGGTTTCGGGAATGTCGTCAACAATGAGGACTTTGATTTTTTCGGTGTTTGAGTTGCCGGTTTTGTTTGAGCCGGAGAGTGATACCATAGGGTTGCTCGTTCTCGTTAAAAGGAATTAAAATACGGTTATAGTATGATTCTAGCAAAACCGGGTATTTCGTCAAACATACGGTTGACCAATACCCGGTTTATATTCTATGGAGGCAGAACGCATGGTAGCGGTTACTGCTGGTTTGTGGGTTGTGGTGCCGAGACCGCTTGCTGCTCGGTGGGGAGATTTTCAGATTTGTCAATCCCGAATTCGAGTTTGGGCGGTACGGCGATGTTAAAGCGGGTAAGCATATATTGTAAAGTAACGGCTTCGGTAGAATGGTCGGCTTGTTCGTCGCCGGCGGCGCGCAGTGCCAATTCCATGTATGCTTTTGACTGCCGTGCCCAAAGCAGCACCAGTGCATCTTGCGGCGTTACTGCCAAAGAGGCGATGTCCGGGCGGGTGGGGGTGGGGGTGGGTTCGCCTTCGGCTACGGGTTGCGGGTTTGTTTCTTCCGTTTCCAAAAAGGTGCCGACTTTGATGACTTTGGCGCGTTGCACGGTAAGTTGTGCCACTCGACGCGGGCGTTGGTCTTCGCGGGGGAATTCAAATCCCGGGAACATTTCATTTTCAATGTTCAGCCGCCCTTTGTCTATAGCCGGGCTTAAACTTATGGAGGTGCTTTGCTCGCCACCGGAGGAAGTTTGTGTGTCTTGCAACAAGAAAGAGAATTTATTGGGCAAAATGGTTTGGAATTCCGGGTCGAGGTCAACGATAGAGAAGGTCATCAGCACATCAACCACATCGCCGGGTTGAATGGCGTATGCCACACTGGTTTGTTTGTCGATGGGGAAGGCAACCATAACGTGCCCGGCGGGGATATCGAATGCGGCTTCGCCGCTGCCGCCACCACCGACTTTATCGCGCAGCAAGTCGCGCACAATAATTTGCCCCTGCACAATTTCGGAGTTTGCAATTTTGCCGATGGTTTCCGCTTCGTTGACGATAGCGTTGGGCGGAATGCTGCTTTCGGGGTATTCGGTGCGTCCCAGTGATTCTGCCGTAAATTCGCCGCCACGGGGAATGGGCTGACGTGCCACGATGACTTCTTTCATCGGTATGGCGGTGGGTTCAGCCTGTTGAGCCGTTTCTTCTGCCGGCGTTGGGGTGCTTGCATTGCGTTGCTGCATTACTACAAACAGCAATCCTGCTACTGCAATGATTGCCAGCAAAACTCCAATTATTATAAATAGCCGTCGTTGCATTCTGTTTCCTCCCAAATGGGTGTACCAAGAAGGGCGCTAGCAATTTTATAATACCATGTTATGTGAAATTGTCAAGCGTGGTGGGAAAAAAGTATACATAATGTAGGGCGGGGGCACGATACATCGTGCCCCCGCGGTGGGTTTTGCTATTGAATCAACCGCACGTAAATGTTCGACAGGATTTGGTTGAAGATGATTGTCAGGTCGCCGCCACTGGCGCTGAAATAGGCTTGTCCGTTCCCCAGCCGCGCGACCTCTTTTAGCCAGTTGCGGTCAACGCCAAAACCAAGCCCGATGGTATAAACGGTAATCCCTGCCTCCGATGCCATTTTGGCATATTGCAGCGGGCAACGGTACGATGCGTTATCGTGTGCGGGCCACGGTGGGGCGGTTGCCGCTGTGCAGCCGTTGCCGTAACTGGTGCTGTTCGGATTCCCGTCGGTTAAAAGGATGAGCACTCGCTGTGCCCCGCCGCCGCGAGAACATGACGAGTTTGGGGAGCCGTCGCACAAGGTATCGAAGTTTGACGGAACGCCCGACACCACTTGAAAACCGAGAACTTCCAATCCTTCTCTAAAACCGGTTGAGGTGGGTGTTCCGCCCTGAGCACGGGTGTCTTCTACCCCTTTCAGCACATTGGTGTAACTGATGGGGTTGCTGCCGGTGCTGCAATCAATGTTTTGTGTGGCGGCTGCGCGTTTACATGCCAATTCTGTTTTGGCGGTTCCCGCGGAACTGTAATATACAAACCCAACTTGGTCTCGTTCCGGGTTTAGCCGGGTGATGAAAAATTTGACGGCTTCTTTTGCTTTGCGCAGCGGCATTTCCCACTCGTCAAACAGCGGGTCGGTGCGGAAGTCGGTCGGTTTGTTGATGAGTTTTAAGTTGTGGTTGTTGAAGAAGGTACATTGGTCTAAATCGGTAATGTTTGCGCCGTAAACCACATTACAAATGTCGCACGCGGCGCGATATGCCGATGCAGCGGTTACGGGGGCGTGCCGCACGTCCAGCGACCCGGCGGGGTCTAATGCGCGTCCGTCGTCGTTGTCGCCGCTGGTGGAAGGATTATCGGTAATAACGATGCGGTCAATGCTGTACCCGGCACTGCCGGCGTAAATATACAGACGGAAATACTGGGTGGTATCAATGGTGAAGGTTCCCATTCGCAGCCAGCGCCAGTTGCCGCCGTCTTGAACCGGATTACCCGCATGGTCGGTGATTACTTGCACGGCATTGCCACCGGGCGGAGTGCGTACTTCAAACGGGTCGCTGACGGTGGTGAGTGCCCAGTAAGCGGCAAACGGATGGGGGTCGCGCCAACTGGCATAATCCAAATCCATCCCGCGTCCGGCGTGCACCCGAACCCAGATGTACCCTGTGGTGCCGGTTGTCCACCCGGCTTGCTGGTACAGGCGAAAATCGTATTCCAGCCACGGCGAGTTGCCGGAACGGGCATCGGCAAGCGAGGCGTGTTTGCCGTAAATGGCATCTTGGCTGCCGAGGATGGAGGGGTGATATGCCATATGCGCGCCGCGGGTATCAATAGAAGTGCCGGTAGAGGGGTAATAAGGCTGACTTTCGCTGGAATAACGTCCTTCGCCGCGCTGCATTGCCCAGTAGCCTTTGCCCGATGCTTGCAGTTCGGGGTCGGCGGGGTTGGGGTTCAATGAGTAAAGTTCGGCTTCGATGACGGAGTAATGGAAGTTGTTGTTATCGGTATAGGCGGTATCGGCATAATCGAAGGTGTATAAATTTTGCGGCGTCGGCAAATCTTGGTCGGCATCATAGGTGGGGGTGGTACAGGCTTCGATGCGGTTGATATTGGCAAACCCGTCGGAAAGCCCCAGCGGATAGATGACGCCGTTGGTCGGGTAGTTGTAATAGCGATAATAACGCGGGTGATCGAGTGCGGTATCGTTGACGCTCAAATAATTCGGGTCGTTGGTGGGCAGCCGGTCGCGGCGTTCCCAGCAGCCGTAACATACCGGGTCAAATTCCATCGAACCGGAGCGGTCAAGCACCACCACCGCGTCAATGCTGTCTAAGTTTTGCGCCACGGCATGGTAGGTTACGGGCACAAACGGTCGTCCCAGCAATTGGAAGAAGTTCATGTCAACTTTTACAGTGCCGGTAATGCCGATTTTATTGGCTTCGCCCAATACACCGGTTGCACCGTTGCAGGCGGTGGCATGATTATTTTGATAGGCGTAAGTGTCGAGCCAGAAAACGTTGGTTACGTTGGCATCGTCTGCATCCGAAATTTGGTATGGGTAATACCAATCGGGGGTGCTGACGCCGTCGGGGACGTTGACCAGTTGGTTCGGGTTATTGTCGTTGCCGCAACCCGCCGAGCCGCAGAAACTGCCGTCGGCATTAAACCAGTTGTGAATATCACTGACGCAGCCACGGACATAAATGTTTGAGTCATTCAGGTCGTATGTGTTCAACCCCAAATATTCGATAGCGCGAATTTCAGCCTGTTCCTCGTTCGATAACTCGGTTACACCGCTCAATGCGGCAGCATCAACGGCGCGCCCCAGTTGCGTTTTTTCAATGTACACCATGCCGGAATCGATGCCTAAACCGAGCAGGGCAATCAGCCCGATGAATGAAAACACCAGAATGATGATACTTTGCCCTTTTTCTCGGTTTACAAGCTGAAAGGGTTGTGTAATTATTTTCCACATAATGACTCTCCATCTTTTGGTCAGTGGATGACGAAAATCCAGTTTTGCGAATATCTTTTGCGTTTGTTCGACGGTACTTGTTGAGTTTGTCATTGCAAGCCGAAGGCGAAGCAATCCCCGGCGGCAGGGCACGAAGATTACTTCGGGCTATGCCCCAATGACGTATACATACTTTTATGCCAGGTAGTGGTGTTTTTTGACTGATACACGTATTTTGTGTAATTTGCAATTTGCCC
>CAYPNZ010000277.1:0-4710 GCA_964411845.1 uncultured Anaerolineaceae bacterium | reverse complement strand
TACCGTGCCGGCGACGGCATTTTCCGGCAGAGAAACGGTTGGCGGGGCGACGGGCGCTTCGGTGGGTGCGGGTGTTGGCGTTGGTGCGGGCGTGTTGGTGGGTGCGGGCAGCGGTGTCGGCGTATCGGTGGGGGGAAGCGCAGTGTCGGTGGGTGCGGGCTGGGCGGTCGGCGGCACGGTGGCTTCGGCAACGGGTGTCGGTTGCGGGCGAGCAAGCCATGCCCACAACAGCAGAATAATCAATATCAGCAGGACAATCAGTTTGAAAAGGTCAAACATTTTTACCTGACTTGCGGAACGTTGCTGGCTCACAGTTACGCTCCTTTTTTGGCTTGCTCGGCGAAAGATTTCGCCTGCTCAATCCACACTTCCGGTTCGACCTTTTGCCATTCTTGCGGTTGAATGATTTCGCGGATGCGTTCCGGCGTTTGTTGAGCCAATTGTTCAAAAGTAGAGATACCGGCATCATTCAACTTTTTGGCAAACACCGCGCCGATACCTTTTACCATTTCCAAACGGTCTTTGCGGGTGGCAACTTTGGCGGAAAGTTCGGCAATTTGGCGGCGCAACTCGGCGATGGTGGCATCGGAATCGGCGAGCCTGTTTTGCAGTTGCTTGATGGTGGCATCGGAATCGAGCAGGTCGGCTTGCATGCGTGAGATTTCGGCATTGCCGGTGGCATCGCGTTTGCGCCAGAAAAGCCAATCAATAACCCACTCAACCACCCAGCCGATAATCAAGCCGATAATAATCCCGGTAAAAAATGTCATCAGGTTCCTCCTTTGTTCGACACAACATTATGCCATTGAAACTTGTGGGTAAATTACAATTATTATAAACAGAAAGATAAAAAGTTAGCAAGAAGACAACAAGATTTTATGACTATAACTTGCCTACAACCGGAAGCCAATGTAAAATCGCTGTATGTATTCTTGGCTATCGCGGTACGGAGGTGATATTTGGTTCGCATAATGGTGGTTGATGACCACGAAGTTGTCCGTTTCGGCTTGAAGAGTTTGCTCACACGGCAACCCGGTTGGGAAGTGGTGGCAGAAGCGGGAACCGTGAGCGGCGCCATCGAAAAAGCCGCCGAATACAATCCCGATATTGTGGTGATGGATATTCGTTTGAGCGACGGGAGCGGTATTGATGCCTGCCGCGAAATTACCCAACAAAATCCGCAAACAAAAGTGATTGTGCTCACCTCGTTTGCGGAAGATGATTTGCTGTTCAATGCTATTTCGGCGGGGGCATCGGGGTATGTGCTGAAACAAGTGGGCAACGATGATTTGGTGCGCGCCATCGAAACAATTTTGCGCGGCGATGCACTGCTAGACCCCAGCGTGACCGGGCAAGTGCTGGCAAAAATCCGCGAAACCACCCGCTCGGAATCCTTCCACAATTTGACCGACCAAGAACTGCGTGTGTTGGCACTCATTGCCGAGGGGAAAACCAACAAAGAAATTGCGCACACGCTGCACCTCGGCGAGGGCACCGTGCGCAATTATGTCAGCAGCATTTTCAGCAAACTGCAACTTTCCAACCGCGCCGAAGCCACCGCCTATGCCGTCCGCCACAATCTGGACAACTTTTTGAGAAACGCCTGACCCCGTTTCGGTTCACATGCAATCGCCGGCAACCCCGGCGATTTTTGTTTTATGCCGTTTTTTGCGGGGAAGTCGGGATGATTGTCAGCACATTCAATGACATTTGTCACTACAACAATTGTTTATTCCCGTTTATCATACATGTATATGTGAAATACAGGGGGGAAAATGGCTCCCACAATAGGAGTATCGGCAGTTATGGAGTTTAAAGCCCTGCGTGTGCCATCCCTGAACAAAACGGTTGCGGAAAACTTGGACCACGCATTAAAAAAACTTGCCGGCGTAAAAAAATTTGAAATTACGCTCGAAACGCAAGAATTGTATATTATGTTCGATGAAAATCAGGTGGGTTTTCAGCAGTTGGCGCAAGAAATGGCGAAAGCCGGTTGCTCGCTGAAAAATATTGATGCGGCATTATTGCTGTAATGCCGGCGCGTCGGTAACTTTTAACTGCGGGGAAACTCGCAGTTTTTTTATGCCGAAATTGCCTCGCGCCGCCGGCAGGCTATAATACACCATATTCGCATTCAAAAGGAAATCCGATGAAATTCAAACAAGCCGTTGCCGAATTTGTTCCCCAAATAGAAGCCGAAATGAAGCGGCATCTCACCCCCGCCGCCGAAACGATTGACCCGTTTTGGGGTATGATGCTCTACCACCTCGGTTGGCGAGACCGCAACCTGCAACCGGCGCACGCTTCCGCGGGCAAGCGATTGCGTCCCGTTTTTACCATGCTGGCGTGTCAAGCCGAAAACGGCAGCCCCGCCGCCGCCGTGCCCGCCGCCGCCGCCGTGGAACTGGTGCACAACTTCACCCTCATTCACGATGATATTCAAGATAACAGCGACACCCGCCGCGGACGACCCACCGTGTGGAAAGTGTGGGGCATCCCGCAAGCCATCAACGCCGGCGATGCTATGTTCACCATTGCCCGAAACGCCCTTTTGCGCCTGCGAGAAACCGGCGTTTCGGCGGAAACCGTGCTGGATGCCACCGCCTGCCTCGACCGCACCCTGTTGCAATTGTGTCGCGGGCAATATTTGGATATGTCATTTGAAGAAACAATATCCGTGCGGCAAGAAGCCTATTTGGAAATGATAGCGGGCAAAACCGCCGCCCTGCTGGCGTGTTCCGGTTATTTGGGCGCGCTGATTGCCACTGCATCACCCGCCACCGCCGAACAATATTGGCAGTTTGGGCACGCGCTGGGGATGGCATTCCAAATGCAAGATGATATTTTGGGCATTTGGAGCGACCCGGCAGTGGTGGGCAAACCCATCGGCGACGATTTGCGGCAGCACAAAAAAACAATGCCGATTATCTTTGCCCTGAACCAACCCGCAACCGATGACACCCGCCGCTTCCGCGAAA
This sequence comes from uncultured Anaerolineaceae bacterium, assembly GCA_964411845.1. Taxonomy (GTDB): domain Bacteria; phylum Chloroflexota; class Anaerolineae; order 4572-78; family 4572-78; genus JANTHQ01. Next base: position 1,732 of record CAYPNZ010000277.1, on the reverse strand, counting down.
TTTACCGTCAGCCCGATATGACCGATGCAATGGTTGCCGAAGCGATGGCACTGCTGGAAAAAATCGGCGCAAAAGCGCATACCGATGCCGCAGCAGAACGCTATACCCGCCAAGCCCGGCATCGGCTTGATGCCATCGGTAGCCATAGCGGCGCAAAAACAGCCTTGCGGGAAATGTTAGAATTTCTGCTGACCCGAGCATATTAACGGAGAAAACAATGGCAACCAATTATCCGTTCAAAAATTTGGTTTTGCAGGGGGGCGGGGTAAAAGCCTTTGCCTATCACGGCGTGATGGCAGTGCTGGAAGAAAAAGGCATTCTGCCCCAAATTGAACGGGTGGGCGGCTCGTCGGCGGGGGCGCAGCTGGCAACCCTGTTGAGTTTTCGCTTGCCGTGGGCAGAAACCCTGCGTCTTTTTCGCACCTGCGATTTTACCAAACTGGCAGATGCCCCCGTTGCGCCCAATCCCAACTGGACACCGCGCATCGTTGACCAAAACCTCATCAAATTAAAAGGAAGTGTCGGCGCGGTAAACCGGCTCATCAAAAAATTCGGCTGGTATTCCAGCGGATATGCCCACCGCTGGGTAACCGAAGTGATTGCCGGTCAGTGCGACGGCAACGGGCGCGCCACCTTTGCCGACTTTCGCGCGCGCGGGTTTCGCGATTTGCACATTGTGGTTACCAACCTGTCGGCGCGAAAAGCGGTTGATTTTTCGGCGGACACCACGCCCAATGTGGCGGTTGCCGACGCGGCGCTGATGTCCGGTTTGATTCCATTGTATTTTGAGGCGTTGCAATTTGACGGAGAAAATTTCGGGGCGGGAGATTATTTCGCCGATGGCGGGGTGATGGCAAATTATCCGCTTCATCTGTTTGACCAACCCCGTTATCAAAAGGGAAACCACTGGTTTTTTACGGGCATCAACTGGGAAACCATCGGTTGCCGTTTGGAAACCCCCGCCGATTGCCCCAACGTGAAGCGCACCATCCATAATGTGCGCGATTATATCGAAGCGATTTTCGATGCGACACTGGAATCGCAAGCGATGGCATACCGCACCGGGCAAGCCGAACGACAGCGCACCATCAACGTGTGCAACTGCTGCGTCAATGCCACCGATTTCCACATCAAACCGGAAGAAAGCGACCCCACATACCGCCAACTGGTTGCCGCCGGACGCAAAGCCGCCCTGGCATATCTGGAAAACTATCGCCCGCCGATTGACCCGCGTTTGGCGGTTGTGCTGCGCCCGAAGTTGGTGGTAGAGCGCGTCAAAGAGGTGTTTGCGCGTCCGTTAAAATGAGTCAGCCGGAAATTATTGCGAGCGCGGCGAAGCAATCTCTGTTTGAGGCATCGGGGATTGCTTCAATCCTGCGGGCTTGTAAGTTGTTGTCATCAATCTTCCAGCGTGAAGCCGATTTTTAGCGTTACCTGCCACTGCGAAACTTTATTTTCATAAATTGCGCCGCGTGTTTCCACCACCTCGAACCAACGCATATTGCGCACCGATTCGCCCGCTTTGGCAACCGCGTTTTGCACGGCATCTTCAATGCTGACATCGGAAGTGCCGACAATTTCAATTTTTTTGTAAGTGTTATTCTTCATTTTCATGTGTTTCTCCTTTTGTAGCCCAAACGAATCATCTCAATAACTCACCTTACGCAGTCGAGGATTTGACAAAGTCAAAATTATGGCATTACCGGGGAAAATCCCGAATTTTGGGTTTCCC
>CAYPNZ010000276.1:0-4712 GCA_964411845.1 uncultured Anaerolineaceae bacterium | reverse complement strand
ATTTTCTTCTTCGTTGCGTTCAAACAGCGGAAAATCGGTAATCCAGCACAGCGCCATCACGCTATCGTCGCGCAGCCCCAGCCGCTCGCCGATTTCCACCCGCAACCGCCCCAGCGATTCGTTGGTAATGGCGGGTTTATCGGCAACGATGAGCAACAGGTCTCCCGGTTCGCCTTCCAGCCGGGCAATAATGCCGTCAATTTCGGCGGGTGTCATAAACTTGGCAAACGATGACCGGTGCGGGGTATCGGCATCGGCGGAAACGGCAAGCCATGCCAGCCCTTTTGCCCCGAAAGTTTTTACAAAAGCGGTCAGTTCGTCTATTTGCTTGCGGCTATATCCGCCGCACCCTTTGGCGTTTAACCCTTTTACCAGCCCGCCGCCGGAAATTGTGCCCGAAAATACCTTAAAGGCACTATTTTCCACAATGTCATTCAGCGTTTTTAATTCCAGCCCGAAGCGCAAATCGGGGTTATCGCGCCCGAAACGTTCCATCGCCTCATCGTATGACAGGTGTTGGAAAGGTTTGAAAAGGAGTTTTTTGTCGGTTTCCGTTTCGATGATTTCGGTGAACAGCCGCTCGACAATTGCCATCACGTCATCGCGGTCAACAAAACTCAGTTCCATATCGAGTTGGGTAAATTCCGGCTGACGGTCGCCGCGCTGGTCTTCATCGCGGAAGCAGCGCGCAATTTGAAAATACCGCTCGTACCCGGCAACCATCAGCAACTGTTTTAATTGCTGCGGACTTTGGGGCAGGGCGTAAAATTCGCCGGGATGAATGCGGCTGGGAACCAAATAATCGCGCGCGCCTTCGGGTGTGCTTTTGAAGAGAATGGGGGTTTCAACTTCCACAAAGCCGGCATCGGTGAGAAAGTTACGGATATGGTGCACAACTTTGTGCCGCAAGATGATATTTTTCTGCATACGTTCGCGGCGCAAATCAAGATAACGGTAGCGCAGCCGCAATTTCTCTTCTACCGGCGCTTCTTCGTTAATGTAAAATGGCGGCGTTTTTGCCGGGTTGATGACAGTTACCCCGGTTGCCAACACTTCAATATCGCCGGTGGCAAGATTGGGGTTGCGCAGCCCGGCGGGGCGTTTATTCACCACCCCCGAAATTTGTACCACATACTCATTGCGCAGGGTGCTGGCAATTTTATGGCTTTCGGCATCCGTTTCCGGGTTAAAGACAACCTGTGTCACTCCCCAGCGGTCGCGTAAATCAATAAAAATCAATCCGCCGTGGTCTCGGCGGCGATGCACCCAGCCCGCCAGTGTTACCTTGTTGCCGTGGTCTTCAACGCGGAGTTGTCCACAGGTATGTGTTTTGTACATGGTTCACATCCTTCCCTAAAATGTGTTGGACAGAAATACAGTAACGCATTACTTTATCGGCGCATTGTAGCACAATTTCATTCAGATGCAATACATTATCGCGCTATATTGAAAAATGACGCATTGTGCATATAATAAGGGTACAGCGGTAAAAACATCGGCGAAAAAACAAATTGCCCCTTTATTATTTTGCATTTTTGTGATATAAATTTTATAGCGTTCATCATTGTCATACCGAGGTCATTTTATGAAGTTAAAATTTTGGGGGGTGCGCGGCTCAATTCCGGCGCCGATTCAATCGCAGCCAATTTCGCAGAAGATTATCGCTGCGCTCACCGAGGCGGGGCGCGCAGGGGTAGATTTGCAAAACAAAGAAGCGGTTGAGGCATTTGTGGCAGGATTGCCCTTTACCGTCAACAGCACCATTGGCGGCAATACAACCTGCCTGTCGCTGGAAAGCACCGACCAACTCATTATCTTCGATGCCGGTTCCGGTATGCGAGAATTGGGACGCTATTTGATGACCCGCGAATTTGCCGAAGGGAAGGGGCGGGCGGCAATATTTTTCACCCATACCCACTGGGACCACATTCAAGGGTTCCCGTTTTTTGTGCCCGCCTTCATTCCGGGCAACGAATTTGATGTATATCACGTTCACCCTTACGTCCCCGATGTGCTGAACGACCAAATGGACAATCGAGTATTTCCGGCGCAGTTTGCCGCTTTGGGCGCAACCTTCCGCTTCCATCAAATGGAACCGGAAGAGGTGGTGACACTGGGCGCATTTTCCATCGGTAACATAGAATTGCAGCATCCGGGCAAAGCATACGCCTACCGGGTGGAAAAAGGGGAAGATGTGGTGGTGCTGGCAACCGACGGCGAATACAAACGGCTCGACCATCCGTCGCTGAAGCGGTATATTGATTTTTACCGCGATGCCGATATGCTCATTTTCGATGCACAATTTTCGGTGCGAGAATCGTTCATCAAAGAAGACTGGGGGCACAGTTCCGGGCTAATCGGCGCAGATATTGCCCGCGCCGCCAAAGTAAAACGGCTGGTGCTGTTCCATCACGACCCCACCTCTACCGATGACGAAATTATGGCGGCGTTGCAGCAAACCCGCGAATATTTAACGCATCACGACCGCCGCGGACCGGTAATGGTGGATGTGGCTCGCGAAGGTTGGGAAGTGGTTTTTAACAGCGCGGGCGATTTTCAGGTGGAAGAAGCAAATGTTGACGGTTTAATTTGCTTGCATCTGTTCGGGCAATTTGATGCCCGCGCCACCGAAGTGTTTATGCGTTCTATTGTGCGGGTGGGGCAGGCGCATCAAAACGAAACGATTGTGCTGAATATGGCGGGCTTGCAAGAAATTTCAGTGGCGGGGGTGCGGGCGCTGCTGGAAGCCCGCGGCGATGTGTATAATTTGGCAATTGTTAACGTGCCGCCGAATGTCTATCGCGTGATGGAACTTTCCGGCACGGTAGATTTTTTCGCTATTTACCCCGGTTTGGCAGACGTGCCGCGCTGATGAAATTTCGGTAGGGCACGCCGCCGCGTGCCCCATAGGTTTCCGGTCCGAAAATCATTCCCGCCTGTGCCCTGCGGGTACGAAAGCGGGAATCCACGGATTTGTTCCGGATTCCGGATAATTTCCTGCGAAAATTTCCGGAATGACAAAAACTCCGAACAGAGGTTATACCCCCTACACCAAATCCACATATTCTTTGCGAATTTGCTCTGTATTGGGCGGGATGCCCAGCATTTCCAAAAATTCGCTGAGCAGTGCCGCTTTCTCTTCGGCATCTTTTGCCGACCACGTGCGGCTTTTGGCTTCCACATACATATCGCCGGTTTTATTGAGCGTATCAATATTGACCACCAGATTGGTATTTTTGAAAACCACATGGAACCGCTGCCGGTGTTTTTCCACCGTAATTTCCCGGTCGGGCTGGAAATATTCTCGGTAGAACCGGCGGCTTTTGTCGGCGGGCAGAGAATATCGTGAGCGCGACAGGATGATAGAGTTATCGAAAGTACGCTCGGCGGCGTGCCCAATCAGCCCGATGCGATACAAAACGGCTTTTACGCTGCCGTCTTCATTTAAAATTTCGTCTTCTCGGTAGCGGATGCGTCCCATTTCGGTGCGGTTGAAAATAAAATAGGAATCGTACTGGTTGCGCACCGAAGCGCGAGTGATGGTGATACCCGATTGCTGTAATTTTTCCGCGAATTCGGCGGCATCGGCGATTTTTGCTTTTGCCTGAACCTCAAACGTTTCAACCGGCACCACGCCGCTGCCCACCGCCAGCAATTTCGACATTAAATCACCTTCGCGGCTGGTTAAAAAGGCGTCAATTTGTTTTGCCAGCGTGTTGGCTTTTTGACGCAGCGCGGTTTCATCCAATGTCAGCAATTGACGGTCTTCCATTAACAATTGCCCGTTGACCATTACGTGCCGCACATCGGTGGCTTTGGCGGCGTAAACCAGTTGCGAAAAGACGGTGTCGGAGGCATAGGCAAAACGCGGGGTTTGGTGCAGGTCGTCCATTTGGATGACGATGATGTCGGCGCGTTTGCCCGGTTCCAGCGAGCCGGTCAGCCGGTCGAGGTGCAATGCTTTTGCTCCGTCGATGGTTGCCAGTGCCCATGCTTTTTGCGCGGGCAGCAGGGTGGGGTCGCCAAAAATGCCTTTTTGCAAAAATGCCGCCAGCCGGGTTTCTTCCACCATATCCAAATCGTTATTGGATGCCGTGCCGTCGGTGCCAATGCCGACATGCAATCCCACATCGAGCATTTTGCTCACCGGTGCAACCCCGCTGGCGAGTTTTAGGTTGCTGCTGGGGCAGTGTGCCACGCCGGCGTTGGCGGCTTTTAGGGTGTGCATTTCGTTTTCTTCCAGATGCACGCCGTGCGCGGCGATAACTTTGGCGTTGAACAATCCGTATTTTTCCAGCCATGGTACAACGGTGGTGCCGTATTCGGCTTTGCTGCCTTCCTGTTCCAAAGTTGTTTCGGCGATGTGAATGTGGATGGGCACATCGTATTCGGTTGCCAGCGCCACGCAGGCTTGCAGCATTTCCGGGGTGGCGGTATAGGGCGCATGGGGTGCTACCGCGGGGACAATTAACGGGTGTCCTTTCCACTTTTCGATGAAGTTTCGGCAATAACTTAAACTGTCGTCGTAACTGGAAGCGTCGGGGGCGGGAAATTTAAGGATGGTTTCGCCGCAGATGGCGCGCATACCGGCTTTGGCGGCTGCTTCGGCAACTTGGTCTTCAAAATAATACATGTCGCAGAAGGTGGTTATCCCCCCGCGAATCATTTCGGCGGCGGCAAGCAGGGTGCCGGTGTATGAAAATTCCGGGGTG
>CAYPNZ010000275.1:0-4716 GCA_964411845.1 uncultured Anaerolineaceae bacterium | reverse complement strand
AACGTGATGCGTGGAAACGTGAAACGTGATAACCTGCAACCCTGCAACCCTGTAACCTTGCAACCCTGCAACCTTGAACCTTGAACCTTGAACCTGAAACTTCAACCCTGTAACCCCCACAGAGGTGACAGATGAAAGCGATGCGTTTGCACCAACCTGCACCGGCAGAGGAAATGCCGCTGAAATTTGAAGATATTCCAACCCCCGAACCGAAAGCGCACCAAGTGCGGCTAAAAATCAGCGTGTGCGGCGTGTGCCATACCGACCTGCACATCGTTGAAGGCGACCTTGCCCTGCCGCGCCTGCCCACCATCCCCGGACACGAAATCATCGGGGTGGTGGATGCCGTCGGCGAAAAAGTAACCCGCCATCAAATCGGCGACCGGCTCGGCGTGCCGTGGCTCAACCAAACCTGCGGCAAATGCCGGTACTGTCGCAGCGGCAAAGAAAACCTGTGCGAAAATATCCGCTTTACGGGTATGCACGCCGATGGCGGTTTTGCCGAGTATACCGTCGTGCATGAAGATTTTGCATACCCCATCCCCGCCGTTTTCGGCGATGAAGAAGCCGCCCCGCTGATGTGCGCCGGGGTGGTCGGCTTCCGCTCGCTGCGGTTGAGCGATATTCAACCGGGGCAAAAACTGGGATTGTACGGCTTCGGCGCGTCGGCACACGTCATCATTCAGGTGGCAACCCATTGGCACTGCGAGGTATTCGTTTTCACCCGCAGCGACGAACACCGCCGGCTGGCAAAACAACTCGGCGCGGCGTGGGTCGGCGGGGCGGAAGACGACCCCGGCACGCTGATGGATAGCAGCATTATTTTTGCCCCGGCAGGCAAATTGGTGCCCCTCGCCCTGCGCCGGTTGGACAGAGGCGGCACACTGGCACTCGGCGGCATCCACATGAGCGACATTCCGCAAATGCCATACAACATTCTGTGGCACGAACGCACCATCCGCAGCGTGGCAAACAGCACCCGCCAAGATGTTATTGATTTTTTGAACATCGCGGCGGAAATCCCCATCAAAACCGAAACCGAACGCTACCCCCTTTCCGCCGCAAACGAAGTGATGCTCAAATTGAAACGCAGCGAAATTAACGGCGCAGCGGTGCTCAAACCGGGCGAATAAATTTCGGCGGCACAGTGGGAAAAAACGGCAGTCGCTGGTATAATGACGGCACACACCAAAAAGGAGCATAACCATGGAACAACTTACCGCACTGATTTCAGAAAAAACAGGCTTGTCCACCGAAATGTCCGCGCAGGTGGCGGAAATTGTCTTCGACTTTTTGAAAGACAAACTCCCCGAACCGATTGCCGCTCAATTGGATAATTTTCTGGGCGGCGGCGATGGCGGAAACGACATCACCGATGCCGTACAGGGTTTGAGCAATTTCTTCGGATAAACCGGCGTAAAAAATATGCTGACGGGGCGGACACCGGTAATCTGATGCACCCTCTGCCGCCCCGCCACCCGGAAAGTCACCCATCATGACAGATATTCCGCAAAAAACGCTCATACTCATTGACGGGCACGCGCTGGCATACCGCGCCTATTTCGGTATGCCGGATACCTTCACTACCGCCAGCGGCGAAAAAACGAATGCCGTGTACGGTTTTACCAATATGCTGCTGGCGGTATGGAAAGAATATAACCCCGATTATTTCATCGTCACCTTTGATAAAGGCGATACTTTTCGCCATAAAATGTACCCCGCATACAAAGGCACGCGCGAAAAAATGCCCGACGACCTGCGCAGTCAAATTGCCCGCATCGAGCAACTGGTGCGCGCCTTCAATATGCCGGTGTTCACCAAAGACGGCTACGAAGCCGATGACCTGCTCGGCACGCTGGCAAATCAGGCGGCGGGCAAAGGCATCCGCGCGCTCATCGTCACCGGCGACCGCGACACCTTCCAACTGGTGCGAGACAATATCAATGTGGTCATTTCCGGGCGGCGATTTGAAGACCGGAAACTGTACGACCCCGCCGCCGTCGAAGCGAAATACGGGCTTCCCCCCGAAAAACTGGTGGATTTGAAGGCGCTCGTCGGCGACCCCAGCGACAACATTCCCGGCGTGAAAGGCATCGGTGAAAAAACCGGCGCGAAACTCATTCGGCAATACGGCTCGCTGGACGGCATTTATGCCCATTTGGATGAACTGCCGAAAGGCGTGCGCGAAAAACTGGAACGCGACCGCGACAAAGCCTACCTTTCGCGCGAACTGGGACGTATCATCACCGATGTGCCGGGCGTAACGCTAAAATTGGCGGACGGACGCACCACCGATTTCGATTGGGTGGATGTGGCAAATCTGTTCGTCGAACTGGAATTTAACACCATTTTCAACCGCATTCCCGGCGCGCCCCCCGGCAAATCGCCGCGCGATATTGCCACCGTTGGGCACACCGGCAAACCCGACCCCATCGCTTCCGATGGCAAATATATCACCGTCAATACCGAAGCCGCACTGGCTGAACTGACCGCCGCGCTGAAAGCCTCGCCCCGTTTGGCGGTGGATGTGGAAACGGACAGCACCGATGAAGTGCAAGCCAATCTGGTCGGTATTGCCATAACACCGCAGGCAGGCGCAGGGTATTACATTCCGCTGAAGCACACCGCCGCCAACAACGCCCAAACCAATCTGTTCGATGCCGCCTTGCCCGCCGCCGCGCCGCCGCAATTGCCGCCGGAAACGGTGCAAGCCGCGCTGTCGCCCGTGCTGGCAAGCGACCGTATCACCAAATTTATGCACAATGCCAAATTCGATATGACCGTGCTGCGCCGCCACGGTATGCCCGTCAAACCGCCGATTTTCGACACGATGGTTGCCAGTTGGCTGACCAACAACGCCCCCGATGCCAAACACGGCTTGAAAGACCTTGCCCTGTCGGAATTGAACATCAAAATGACGCCCATCAAAACGTTGATTGGCAGCGGCAAAAGCCAAATCACAATGGCGCAAGTTTCCGTCGAAACGGTGACGCCGTATGCCGCCGCCGATGTAGACCTAACGCTGCGGCTGGCGGATATTATGGTTAACCGTCTGCGGAAAAATGAACGTCTGCAAAAGATTTTCGATGAAATTGAGTTGCCGCTGATTTACGTGCTGATGGAAATGGAACTGGCAGGCATCAAAGTGGATGTAACGGTGCTGAAAGAAATTTCGCGGCAGTTGAGCCGCCGGTTGGGCGAACTGGAAACGGAAATTCGCCAAATGGCGGGCGTAGATTTCAACATCAACTCTACCCAGCAACTTTCGGATGTGCTGTTCGGCAAATTAAAGTTGCCCACCGCCGGGCTGAAAAAAACCAAAAGCGGGCATTATTCCACCGCCGCCGGGGCGCTGGAAGATTTGGCGGGCAAACACCCCATCATTGACCTGATTTTGGAACATCGCACCCTGAAAAAATTGCAAAACACGTATGTGGATGCTCTGCCGAAACTGGTCAATCCGCACACGGGGCGGGTACACACCAACTATAACCAAATCGGTATCAGCACCGGACGGCTGTCCAGCAACAACCCCAACTTGCAAAATATCCCAATCCGCACCCCGCAGGGACGCGAAATTCGGCGGGCGTTTGTCGCCCCGCCGGGCTGGCGGCTCATTTCGGCGGATTACAGTCAGGTGGAATTGCGAATTTTGGCGCATATGGCGGATGACCCCGGCTTGAAAAAAGCCTTCGCCAACGATGAAGACATTCACGCCGCCACCGCCGCCGCCGTGCTCGGTGTGCCGATTGAATCGGTAACGAAAGACCAGCGCCGCATCGCCAAAGCCGTCAATTTCGGGCTGGCATACGGGCAGGGCGCTTTCGGACTGGCGCAATCCACGGGGATGAGCCGGCAAGAAGCGCAAGCATTCATCAACACCTATTTTGAAAAATATCCCGGCGTCAAACGGTACATTGAAGAAACCAAAAAACAAGCCGCCGAAAAAGGTTATACCGAAACCCTGCTCGGTCGGCGGCGCGATTTTTCGCGGATAGCCAACCTGTCGGGGGCACAGAAAGCCCGCGCCGAACGCGAAGCCATCAATATGCCCATTCAAGGAACCGCCGCCGACATTATGAAAATTGCAATGATAAACTTGCAGCGGGCAATGACCGCGCGGGGTTTTAAAGCGCGAATGCTGCTGCAAGTTCACGATGAAGTGGTGCTGGAAGCGCCGGAAGATGAAGTTGAGACACTGGTTCCCGTCGTGCGCGCGGAGATGGTCAATGCGTACCCGTTGTCGGTGCCGTTAAAAGTGGATGTCGAAATTGGACAAAATTGGCTGGAGATGGTAGAATTCAGTCGAAAATAGTACGGTAATACTAGTACCATTGTACTGTATTATGGAAAGTTATCCACGCCTGTGGATAAAACTGTGGAAAAGTTAGTATCTCACGGGGGAAAACTCCGTGAAACAATGTGAAACAAACGGGACTGCCGATTTTGGCAGTCCCTGTTTTTTGTCTAAAAATTATTTATGGCATCATTCATTGCCGCCAACCCGCCAAAGGCAAATACGGCGATGGCTGCCACACCGCACAACAACAAAAATGCCAGTGCCACCGCGACAATCACATACAAAATTGAACCGCGTGCGCCTGTTTTGCGGGTGTAGTCTCGCACTTTTATGCCGGAAACGATGATGAGCACAATATTCAGCGGAAAGAAAAGGCAGCCGCATAACCCGCCGGAAATGGCAATGATAACGCCTTC